>NZ_JACHIA010000001.1:600000-805421 GCF_014202995.1 Longimicrobium terrae | reverse complement strand
TCCGAGGATGAGCTCAGGGCCGGACTGGACGAGTACCTGAAGGTTTACCTGGGCCACATTCCCCAGCGTGCGCTCGGCCACAAGACGCCGCGCGACGCGATGCTCGACTGGTACCAGAAGAGCCCAGGACTCTTCCGTGCCGACCCACATAATCACCCGGGCCTTGACACCTACCGTGCAATGAGCCAACTCCGCCCCGCGCACCCAACCCGCCGACACAGTCCGCGCAGGCGGACTTCGTGCTCTTCCAGCGGCGAATTCATTCGCTCCTGGATGGCGGTCGCGCCGGAACTGATCGCGACGCACCGCGCCGCCGGCGACGTGCGGCCGAGCCGGCGTTTGATCGCAATGCGCCAGAGCCGCGGATGCAGTCCGCGCAGGCGGACTTCGTGCATTTCCAGCGGCGAATTCATTCGCTCCTGGATGGCGGACGCGCGAATCCTCCGGCGAACACCAGGCCCGCCGCCGTCCGCGCTCTACGCCACCTGCGGCGCGGCGAACACCGGCGCCGCCACCAGCGCGATCGCCCCGCGCAGCCGCGGGTTGCTCACCGTCTGCTCGGGGATGATGGGCGTGGCCGCGGCGGCCGTCGTCAGCGCGCGCTCGGCGATCTCCGCGCGCACCCACTTCTCCACCAGGTCCCACCCCGCCGTAATCTCCCCGCCGATGAAGATGCGCGCCGGGTTCAGCGCGTTCACGATCATCGCCAGCCCGCGGCCCAGGTAGCGCCCCGTCTCGTCCAGCGCCTCCAGCGCCGCGGCGTCGCCCGTGCGCGCGCGGGTGATCAGCTCATCCATCGTAAGCGACGTTTCATCCAGCACCTCGCGCGTGTCCGCCTGCGTCAGCTCGCGGCCCAGGTAGCGGGAAAGCGTGGCCAGATTGGAGGTGTGCGCCTCCCAGCAGCCGCTGGCGCCGCACAGGCAGCGCGGGCCCAGCGGGTTCAGCGGCACGTGGCCGAACTCGCCCGCGGTGTGCCCGTAGCCGCGCACCACCTGTCCGTTCACGACAACCCCGGCACCCACGCCGTCGCCCACGGTGACGTAGACGAAGTCCCCCATGTCGCCGCCGCGCTGCCCCAGCCACATCTGCGCGAGCGCGCAGGCGATGGGCGCGTTCTCCACCTGCACGCGAATCCCCGTCGCCTTGCTCAGCGCGTCGCGGATGTCCACGTCGCGCCACCCCAGCTGCGGGCTGTTGAGGATGCGGCCATTGCGCTGGTCCACCATCCCGGGGACGACGAGCCCGAAGCCCTCGCAGTCGCCGTCGCCGCCGTAGGTGCGCAGCAGGCGCTCCGTCGCCGCGGCCAGCTCGGCGACGAGTTCGTCCGGGTTCACGCGCGTGGGAAAGCTTTCCACCGCGATCTGCGTCCCCGCGAAGTCGCTCAGCATCACCCAGGTGCGGCTGAAGCGCACGTCGGCCGCCACCACGAGGCGGTCGCGCGTGCGGATGTGCAGCATCTGCGGCTTGCGGCCGCGCGCCGTATCCACCGTGGCGCCTTCGTAGATCGCGCCCTCTTCCAGCAGCTCGTTCACCAGCGCGGTCACCCGCCCCCGGCTGATGTTCAGCCGGCGGGAAAGGTCGGCGCGCGAAATCGGCTGGTGCTCGCGCACCATGTTCAGCAGAATCTGCCGGTTGATCTCGCGCGAGGTGGACCGCGTGGCGAGCGTGAAGTTGCGGACGTTGATCTTTCGCAGGCTCATGATCTGCCGGTTGCGCGATGGCGGCGGGACGGATACATTGGCCGTTAGTTCCGAGTGAGAACAAAATGCCGATCGGGCCGCCGGGCCGCAAGTGTCCGGGCTGGCGGGGCTCTCCGGACCGGTTTGATTCGACGCCTTTCTGCCCGGGCTCCGTCCCGCACTCGTCGATGGATTCAGACGCGCTCGTCCTGCACGAAGACCGCTTCTTCGATCCCGATCCCGCCGTTCGCGCCATCGCCCGCGCGCTGTACGAGCGGACGCGCGATCTGCCCCTGGTCTGCCCGCACGGCCACGTGGACCCCGCGCTCCTCGCGAACAACGACTTCTTTCCGGAGCCCACGACGCTCATCGTGGTGCCGGACCACTACATCTTTCGCATGCTGTACTCGCAGGGCGTGCCCATGGAAAGCATGGGCGTCCCCACCCGCGACGGCAGCGCGGTGGAGAGTGATCCGCGCAAGATCTGGCAGACCTTCGCCGACCACTACCATCTGTTCCGCGGAACGCCCACCGGCGCCTGGCTCAACCAGGAGCTGTACGAGGTGTTCGGCGTGCGCACGCGCCTGAACGGCCGCACCGCCATGCGCGTGTACGACCAGATCGCCGAGCGCCTGCAGTCCGACGAGTTCCGCCCCCGCGCGCTGTTCGACCGCTTCAACATCGAAGTCCTCAGCACCACCGACGCCGCGGCGGACCCGCTGGAGCACCACCGCACGATCCGCGAGTCCGGGTGGAAGGGGCGCGTGATCCCCACCTTCCGCCCCGACGCCGTCTTCCGGATCGCCCAGCCGGGATGGGACGGCCACATCGCCGCGCTCGCCTCCGCTTCGGGGATGGCGATCGGCGACTACGCGGCGTTCGTAGATGCGCTGCAGGACCGCCGCGACTTCTTCCGGTCGATGGGCGCCGCGGCCACGGACCACGGCGTCGTGGAGCCGTACACGGAGCGTCTGGCGGATGACGAGGCGCAGCGCCTGTTCGCCCGTGCGCTGGCGGGAGAAGCGACGGCGGCGGACCAGCGGCGCTTTGAGGCGCACATGCTGATGGAGATGGCGCGCATGTCCACCGAGGACGGGCTGGTGATGCAGCTGCATCCCGGCGCGCTGCGCGACCACAACACCGGCGTGTTCGAGCGCTTCGGGCTGGACAAGGGCGCCGACATCCCGGTGGCGACGGAGTACACGCGCAACCTGCGGCCGCTGCTGAACGAGTACGGCAACGACCCGCGCCTCACGCTGATCCTCTTTACGCTGGATGAAAGCACCTACGCGCGCGAGCTGGCGCCGCTGGCCGGGCACTATCCCGCGCTGCGGCTGGGCCCGCCCTGGTGGTTCCACGACAGCGCGCAGGGGATGAAGCGCTTTCGCGAGCAGACGACGGAGACGGCCGGGCTGTACAACACCGCCGGCTTCAACGACGACACGCGCGCCTTCTGCAGCATCCCCGCCCGGCACGACCTGTCGCGCCGCATGGACGCCGACTTCCTGGCCGGACTGGTCGCCCGCCACGTGATCGAGGCCGAGGACGCGCACGAGCTTGCCCGCGCGCTGGCGTACGACTTGGCCCGCAAGACGTACCGCCTGGACCAGCCGGCCGAAGTCCCCGAATCCGCCGCAATGGCGGGCGTGGGGGCGTGATGCAGGCGCCGACGGCGATCCGCATCCACCCTGACGACAACGTCGCCGTCGCCGTCGTGCCGCTGATGGCGGGCGCGGAGGCGGCGGGCGTGGTGCTGGCGGAAGACGTGGGCGCCGGGCACAAGGTGGCGCTGGAGCCGCTGCATGCCGGCGATCCCGTCGTGAAGTACGGCTTCGTGATCGGCGAGGCGACGCAGCCGGTGCCCGCGGGTGCGTCGCTGCACTCGCACAACATGCGCACGCGGCTCAGCGGCACGCTGGAGTACGAGTACCGCCCCACGCACCGCCTGTGCGATTCGCCCCCGGCGGAAATGCCGACGTTCATGGGCTACCGGCGCGCGGACGGCCGCGTGGGTACGCGCAACGAGGTGTGGATCATCAACACCGTCGGCTGCGTGAACACGGCGGCGGAGCGCATCGCCCGCGCGGCCAACGAGCGCTTCGCGGGGCGGGTGGACGGCGTCTTCGCTTTTTCCCACCCGTACGGATGCAGCCAGCTGGGCGACGATCTGGATAACACGCAGAAGGTGCTCGCCGGCCTGCTGCGCCACCCGAACGCGGGCGGCGTCCTCGTGCTGGGCCTGGGCTGCGAGAACAACCAGATGGCCAGCCTGCTCGCCATGGCGGGCGAGGTGGACGGCACGCGCCTGCGCTTCTTCAACACGCAGGACGTGGTGGATGAGGTGGAGGAAGGGCTGGACGCCGTCGCCGAACTCGTCGCGCGGATGGAGAACGACCAGCGCGTGGAGGTGCCGGCGTCCGAACTGGTGATCGGCCACAAGTGCGGCGGATCGGACGGGTTCAGCGGCATCAGCGCGAATCCGCTCGTCGGACGGATCGCGGACCGGCTGACCGGGCTGGGCGGCGGCGTCATCCTCACCGAAGTGCCGGAGATGTTCGGCGCCGAGCAGGTGCTGATGAACCGCGCCGCGAACGAGCAGGTGTTCGGGCAGGTGGTGGAGATGGTGAACGACTTCAAGGAATACTTTCTCCGCCACAACCAGCCCGTGTACGAGAACCCGTCCCCCGGCAACAAGGCGGGCGGATTGACGACGCTGGAAGAGAAGTCGCTGGGCGCGATTCAGAAGGGCGGTGGAGCGACGGTGGAGCGCGTGCTGCGCTACGGCGAGCCCGCGGCGCCGGGCGGATTGTCGCTGCTGGAAGCGCCGGGCAACGACGGTGTTTCGTCGACGGCGATGGTGGCGAGCGGCGCGACGGTGCTGCTGTTTACGACGGGCCGCGGCACGCCGCTGGGATTTCCGGTGCCGACGGTGAAGATCGCCAGCAACAGCGCCATCGCCGCCAAGAAGCCGCACTGGATCGACTTCAACGCCGGCCAGCTTCTGGATGGAACCGTGACGGCGGAGCAGCTGGCGGACGAGCTGTTCGCGTACATCCTGGACGTCGCCTCGGGGCGCAAGCGCACGAACAACGAGGTGAACGGCTACCGCGAGATCGCCATCTGGAAGGAAGGCGTGACGCTGTAGGGAGGGAAGGGAAGTGCGTGAGTGCGGGGTGCGGGGTGCGTGAGTGCGGAAGGGCAGTACGGAAGTACGAGAGCGGTGCGACGGGCGGGCTTCAGGGCGGCCCCCACCCGGGCCGGCACCACCGGCCCACCCTCCCCCAAAAAAGACTGGGGGAGGGTGGGGGCGGGCGGAGGGTGCGGTGCGGGTGGCTAGGTCGGCGTGTGCGCGAACTCTGTTGAGCGAATGAATCCGCCGCTCGAACAGCGGGAACCCCCGACACACCGCGCTTCGCGCGCCGTTCGGGGCTTCAACAGCCCGGGGACCCGAGCAGAGCCGGCGCCCAGTCCGCGAAGGCGGACTTCGTGTCTTTCGAGGCGCGGTTTCAACCGCCGGGTAAAAGCCGCGGACGCGCGCCGAACCATCCACCGCGCTGAGGTCTCCCCCTCTCCCGCTTGCGGGAGAGGGGGCCGGGGGGTGAGGGCTGCCCGCCGCCGCGCCAAACCATCCGGAGCACACGATCCAGCAGTTCTCCGCTCTCCGCGCGCTTCCGTTTCGGCCGGGAGGGAATCGGGGAGGGGCCGGGGGAGGGGCCTCACAGCCGCGGCACGCGCTGAATCCTCCGCAGCGAACGATACCAATCCATCCGATCAACCGGAAACACGACCGCCGATGTCCCTGCCCGTTCTGAACCGCGACCTCCTGGCCTCCGCCGCGCCGCGCACCGGTCTGCACGTGCCGTCGCCCGCGCTGCTGGACCTGCCCGAGCGCGCGGTGCAGTTCGGCACCGGCGCCTTTCTGCGCGGCTTTGTCGAGGCGTTCCTGCAGGAAGCCAACGAGGCCGGCCGCTTCAACGGCCGCGTGGTCATGGTGGGCAGCACCGGCAGCGGCCGCGACCGCACCCTCGCCGAACAGGACGGCCTGTACACGCTTTCCGTCCAGGGCATCAGCGGCGGCGAGCCCGTCCATCAGCAGCACGTGATCGGGGTGGTGAGCCGCGCGCTTTCCGCCACGGACGAGTGGGACCAGGTGCTCGCCTGCGCCCGCGCGCCGGAGCTGGAACTGGTCTTCAGCAACACCACCGAGGTCGGCATCGTCCTCGACCAGGACGACCAGCCGGAGCTGTCGCCGCCCCGCTCCTTTCCCGGCAAGCTCGCGCGCTTCCTGTACGAGCGCGCCCGCGCCTTTGACTTCGATCCCGCGCGCGGCGTTCTCGTCCTTCCCTGCGAGCTGATCGAGAACAACGGCAGCAAGCTGCGCGAGATCGTCCTTGCCCTCGCGGAGCGGTGGGCGCTGGACCCGCGCTTCGCCGGGTGGATCCGCGACGCGGTGCCGTTCCTCAACACGCTCGTGGACCGCATCGTCCCCGGCACGCCGGCGGCGGACGCGCGCGCGGAGGCCGAGACTGCGCTGGGCTATCGCGATGAACTGCTGACCGTCGCCGAGGCGTACCGCCTGTTCGTCATCGAAGCGGATGACGCGTTGCGCGCCCGCATTCCGTTCGCCGGCATCGACGGCGTCACGGTGGCCGCGGACGTTTCGCTCTTTCGCGAGCGCAAGGTGCGCATGCTGAACGGCGCGCACACCATCACCGTTCCCGCCGCGCTGCTCGCCGGGTGCACGACGGTGCTGGAGGCGGTCAATCATCCTCTGGTCGGCCCGTTCCTGCGCGGCGCGCTGCTGGACGACATCGTCCCCACGCTGGACGCGCCGGGGAGCGCGCAGTACGCGCTGGCCGTGCTGGACCGCTTCGCCAATCCGTACGTAAAGCACGCGCTCACCGACATTTCGCTGCAGCAGACCATGAAGATGCGCGTGCGCATCGTCCCCACCGTGGTGCGCTACGCGGAGCGGACTGGGCGCGCGCCGGAGTCGCTGGCCTTCGGGTTTGCGGCGTATCTGCTCTTTGTGCGCGACGGCGGCGGGCTGGCCGACGACCAGGGCGACCGCGTGCGCGCGCACTGGACGGATGCCGGCGCGGACGCATCCGCCGAGACGGTCGTCCAGCGCATCTGCGCCGACGCGGAGCTGTGGGGAACGGAGCTGGACCGCGTTCCCGGCTTCGCCGCCGCCGCCGCGTCCGCGCTGGACGCCATCCGCCGCGACGGCGTGGAGTCCGCCCTCGCCGCACACCTGGAGCGCTCCGCCGGCGTGCCGGCCTGAGCTCCACCGTCGCGCCGCAGTTCCGTGCGAACGTTCGATCCTCCATCCACCCACGTGCCTGTACAGGGATGACAGCCGCAACTCTGCCTACCTCCGCGCTCGATGAGCGCCAGCGGGTCGTCCAGCGCCTGCAAGCGCTCGGCGCGGTCGCCGTGGTGCGCCTGAACCGCGCGGACGCGGTGCTCCCCGCCGCGCGCGCGCTGCACGCGGGCGGCATCAGCGCCATCGAAGTTACCATGACCGTGCCCGACGCCCTGCGCGCCGTGGAACAGCTTGCCCGCGAAGCCCAAGCGGACGACGGCGACGGCCTGCTCGTGGGCGTGGGCTCCGTGCTGGACGCGGAAACGGCCCGCCGCGCGGTGGACGCCGGGGCGCGCTTCGTCGTGAGCCCCGTCTTTGAACCGGAAGTTGTCGAGGAGGCGCAGCGGATGGGCGCCGCCGCGCTGGCCGGTGCCTTTACGCCGACGGAAATCCTGCGCGCGCACCGCGCCGGCACCGACATGGTAAAGGTGTTTCCCTCCGAGGCGCTGGGGCCCTCCTTCATCAAGGGCGTGCTGGCGCCCATGCCGTTCCTCAAGCTCTGCCCCACGGGCGGGGTGACGCCGGAAAACGCGGGCGACTGGATCCGCGCGGGCGCCGCGGCCGTCGGGCTGGGCGGCGCGCTGGTGGATGCCAAGCTGGTGGATGCGGGTGATTTCGCCACGCTGACGGAGCGCGCGCGGCGGACGGTGCAGGCGGTGATGGCGGCGCGCGGAGGTGCGGCATGAAGCGCGTCGTTTCCTTTGGCGAACTGATGATGCGCCTCTCCCCGCCGGGGAGCGAGCGCCTCTTTCAGTCCCCGCAGCTGCGCACCTTCTTTGGCGGCAGCGAGGCCAACGTGGCCGCGAGCCTGGCGCACCTGGGCGTGCGCAGCGACTACGTGACGCGCCTGCCCGCCAACGCCGTGGGCGACGCGGCGCTGGCGGCACTGCGGGCGGAGGGCGTGCGGACGAACAACGTGCTGCGCGGCGGCGACCGGCTGGGCATCTACTTCGTGGAAAGCGGCGCCGACCTGCGCGCCCTCCGCGTCGTGTACGACCGCGCGAACAGCGGCTTCGCGACGATGGCGGCGGACGCGCTGGACTGGGAGATGATTCTGCACGGCGCGGACTGGTTCCACGTCAGCGGCATCACCCCGGCGCTGGGCGAGGGCCCGTCCGCCAGCGCCCTGCGCGCGGTGGAAGTCGCCCGGCACCTGGGCGTGCGGGTGAGCGTGGACCTCAACTACCGCCCCGCGCTGTGGACCGGCCGCGACCCCGCGCCCGTCACGCGCGAGCTGGTGCGCGGGTGCGACGTGATGGTCGGCAACCCGGGCGCGGTGGCCGCCATGCTGGGCGTACGCGCCGGCGAGCCCGGCAACGAGAGCGACGGCGTGCTGCGCGCCGCGGCGGAAGCCGTCTCCGCGGAGCTGGGATGCAAGGCCGTCGCGCTCACGCGGCGCGAAGTGGTGAGCGCGTCGGAGCACGGGTGGAGCACCGCGCTCTACACCGCCGCCACGGGGGAACTGCACGCCAGCCGCCACTACCAGGTGCAGGTCGTCGACCGGGTCGGCGGCGGAGACAGCTTTGCCGCCGCGCTCATCTACGCCACGCTGGACGGCCGCCCCGCCGCCCAGGCGCTGGAGTTCGCCACCGCCGCCAGCGCGCTCAAGCTCACGATTCCCGGCGACTTCAACCGCGTCACCGTGGACGAGGTCGACGCCATCATCAACCGCAACGGGTAAGCCGCATGTCCGCAACCGATCAACGCGTGGCCGGGGAGCGCGCGGCCGCCGCCTCCGCGGAGGCCGCCACCGCGGCGTGGGCGGCCACACCCGGCGCCGGCTACCGGTGGACGATCTGCGCGCTGCTCTTCTTTGCCACCACCATCAACTACATCGACCGGCAGGTGCTGGGCATTCTGGCGCCCACGCTCACCAAGGAACTGGGGTGGAGCGAGGCGGCGTACGGCGACATCGTTTCCACGTTCAGCTTTGCCTACGGGGTGGGCTTTCTGGTCATGGGCCGGCTGATGGACCGCATCGGCGTGCGCAAGGGATACGCGTTCAGCATCGTGGCGTGGAGCCTGGCGGCCATGAGCCACGCACTGGCCGGCAGCACCGCGGGGTTCAGCTGGGCCCGCGGGGCGCTGGGGCTGGGCGAGTCCGGCAACTTTCCCGGCGCCATCAAGGCCACGGCGGAGTGGTTCCCCAAGAAGGAGCGCGCGCTGGCCACGGGAATCTTCAACGCGGGCAGCAACGTGGGCGCCATCGTGGCGCCCATCATGGTGCCGTGGATCACCCTGGTCTGGGGATGGCGGGAGGCGTTCATCGTCACCGGCGCGCTGGGCTTTCTGTGGCTGGCCGCGTGGCTGATCGTGTACCGCTCGCCGGAGCAGCACCCGCGCGTATCCAGCCAGGAGCTGGCGTACATCCGCAGCGATCCCGCGGAAGCGACCACGGCGGTGCCCTGGCTGAGCCTGCTGCGCCACCGGCAGACCTGGGCCTTCTTTCTGGCCAAGTTCCTCACCGACCCCATCTGGTGGTTCTATCTGTACTGGCTGCCCAAGTTTCTGGACGCGCGCTTCGGGGTGCAGCTGGGCAAGATCGCGCTTCCGCTGGTGGTCATCTACGTGGTCGCGGACGTCGGTTCGGTGGGCGGCGGATGGCTGAGCAGCAACCTCATCAAGCGCGGCTGGACGGTGAACGCGGGGCGCAAGGCGGCGCTGCTGGTCGCGGCCCTGCTCATCGTCCCCACGATGTTCGCCCCGCGGGCCGAGACGCTGTGGGTGGCGGTGGGGATCGTGAGCGTGGCGGCGGCGGCGCACCAGTGGTGGAGCGCCAACCTGTTCACGACGGCGAGCGACATGTTTCCGCGCCGCGCCGTCGCGTCCGTGGTGGGGATCGGCGGATTCGCCGGGGCGATGGGCGGCTTCCTCTTTCAGCGGCTGACCGGCCGCATTCTGGACGCCACGGGAAACAACTACTCCATCATCTTCGTGATGTGCGGGCTGGCGTACGTGACGGCCCTGCTGATCATGCACCTGATGGTGCCGCGGCTGACCCCGGCCAACCTGGACGGCGACTGATCCGTCACGAAAACGCAGCCGAAAACGTTGCGGTGGGATCGGATACGCACTAGCTTTGCACGGTAGATAGTTCCGAGCGGGAACAATATGGTGTTTCCGCCCGGAAATCCTCCGGAACCGCCCTCCTCAGCGCGGCTCCGGAGGGATGGCGGGCACGGCCGGCGGCACACGCGGCCCTCCCGCCGGGCCGCTGCGACGCGGGCCAACCCGGTCCGCAGGCGGCGGATGCGTGCCGCGCGGCGGCCGGGCCGGTCAGGGCAGGGGGCCATCCGCCCGACCCGATGAATTTGTTCCGTATGGGTGCAAATGGGGCGAACGCTCCGCACCTCGTTCGCCGGACGGCGCGCCACGCCCGCCCGCATGCTCCCCCACCCCGACCCCGAGGGTCGCTTCCTTCCGGAGAGTCCGCGATGAAATGGACCGCTGCACTCCTTGTCCTGCTGGCCTGTGCCGTGATGCCGGCACGCCTGACCGCGCAGGACACCGGCCGCATTACAGGTGTCGTCACGGACGCGCAGTCCAACGCGCCCGTGCCCGCGGTGTCGGTGTCCCTTGACGGCACCACGCGCGGCGTGGTGACCGGGCCGGACGGGCGCTACACCCTGACCGGCGTGAGCGCGGGGACGCACTCGGTGCGCGCCACGCGCGTGGGCTACGCCACCGCCGAGCGCACCGTGACGGTGCCCGCCGGCGGAACCGCCACGCTGGACCTGCAGATCGGCTCGTCGGTGCTGCAGCTGGACGAGATCGTGGCCGTGGGCTACGGCACCGCCCGCCGCCAGGACCTTACCGGCTCGGTGGCCTCGGTGAACGTGGAGGCCGTGCGCGACATCCCCGTGGTGTCGGTGGACCAGCTGCTGCAGGGCACCGCGCCCGGCGTGCAGGTGAGCACGGCCAGCAGCGCCCCCGGCGGCGGCATCAGCATCCGCGTGCGCGGCGGCACCTCCATCTCCGAAGGCGTCAGCAACGAGCCGCTGTACGTGATCGACGGCTTTCCCATCGAGGTGGACTACGCGGCGGACGCGGCGGGAAGCGGCGGCCGGGCCAGCGGCATCACCGTGGCGCCCAACCCGCTCACCTCGCTGAACCCGCGCGACATCGAGAGCATCCAGGTGCTCAAGGACGCGTCGGCCACCGCCATCTACGGATCGCGCGCGGCCAACGGCGTGGTGCTCATCACCACCCGCCAGGGCGTCGCGGGCGCCCCGCGCTTCAACTTCGAGGCGTTCACCGGCATCCAGAACGTGGCGCACCGCTACGACCTGCTGAACGGGCCGGAGTACGCGCAGTTCGCCAACGAGTGGGCCGCCAGCCAGGAGATCGAGCCGCTGTTCGCGGACCCGACCAACGTGGCGAGCACCGACTGGCAGGACCGCATCTTCCGCCAGGCCCCGATGCAGAGCTACCAGCTTTCCGTCACCGGCGGCACCAGCGGCAACAACGCCACGCGCTACGCGGTTTCCGCCGGCTACTTCAACCAGGACGGCGTGGTGCTGGGGTCGGCGTTCGACCGCATGTCGCTGCGGCTGAACCTGGACCAGCAGGTGGGCAGCCGCCTGCGCATCGGCAGCAACCTTACCGGCAGCCGGGTGGCCACGCAGTTCGCGCCCACGGACGGCGCGGTGGGCGGCAGCGATCAAAGTGCCGTCGCGGCGGCCCTGCAGTACCTGCCCACCCTGCCGGTCCGCCGGCCGGACGGCAGCTACAGCAACATGCTGGATGACGCCCCGCAGGAAATCACCGGCGCCATCACCCTGCAGGACATTCAGAACCCGGTGGCCGTCCTGGCCAACATGAAGGACAACCTGGGCGACGACCGCATCCTGGGGAACTCGTTCGCCGAGTACACGCTGACGGAAGGGCTGACGCTGCGCTCCACCTTCGGCGCCAACATCAGCCAGCGCTCGCGCGACACCTACTGGCCGCGGGAAACGCTGCGCGGCGAGCAGACCAACGGGCAGGCCGTGCGCGCGCGGACGGAAAGCAACTCGTTCCTGAACGAGAACACGCTGAACTTCAACCGCATGTTCGGCCAGGACCACCTGGTCAACGCCGTGGTGGGCTTCAGCCGCCAGGTGCAGCACACCACGCGCACCAGCATTCTGAACGAGAACTTCATCAACGACATCCTGGGCTACAACGACATCAACGCCGGCAACCGCTCGGGCGGGCCGCTGGTGACGTCGGGCGAGGAGCGCACCGCGCTGCAGTCGTACCTGGGACGCCTGAACTACAACCTGCTGGGCCGCTACATCTTTACCGCCACCGGCCGCTACGACGGCTCGTCGCGCTTCGGCCCGCAGCGGCGGTGGGGCTTCTTTCCGAGCGGCGCCTTTGCCTGGCGCGCGTCGGAGGAGTCGTTCCTGCGCGACAACGAGCAGGTGAACGACCTCAAGTTCCGCGTCGCGTACGGCGCCACCGGCAACGCGGGCGTGCGCCCGTACCAGTCGCTGGCCACGCTGGACCCGCGCAACGGCAGCTTCGGCGGCACCATCGTCACCGGCTACCGCCCGGGCAGCCTGGCCAACGAGGAGCTGGGGTGGGAAACGACCCGCCAGTTCGACGCCGGGATGGACCTGGGGCTGTGGGACAACCTGGCCACCCTGACGGTGGACTACTACAACCGCAGCACCACCGACCTGCTGCTGCAGGTGCAGCTGCCGCTGGAGACGGGCTTCCGCGAGGCGTTCCAGAACGCGGGCGAAGTGCGCAACCGCGGCTGGGAAGTGGCGCTGGGGCTGAACCCGGTGCGCGGCGACGGGCAGACCACCGCCCGGTGGAGCAACAACCTCATCTACTCGCGCAACCGCAACAAGGTCATCGACCTGGGCCCGGTTGACGTGCTGCGCGTGCGGGGCATCAGCGCCAACTTCAACTTCCCGGGCACGGACATCCGCGTGGGCTACCCCATCGGCGTGTTCTACGGCTACCAGACCCAGGGGCTGTTCCGCGACTCGGCGGAGGCGGCCAACTATCCGGCCAAGCTCCCCACCCGCTCCTTCAAGGCGGGCGAGTCGCGGGTGCTGGACCTGAACGGCGACTCACTCATCAACGAACTGGACCGCACCGTCATCGGCGACCCCAACCCCGAGTACAACGTGGGGTGGAACAGCAACGTGGCGTGGCGCGGATTCGAGCTCAGCACGCTGGTGAGCGGCAGCATCGGCGCCGACGTGCTGAACCTGAACCTGATCCGGCTGGACGGCGGCACGCCGACCACCAACGTGACGCGCGACCGCTTCTACGGTCGCTGGACGCCGGAAAACCCGGACGCCAAGTATCCGGCCATCGGGGTGACGTCGGGATCGATCGGATCGAACTACGTGGATACGATGCTGGAGGACGGCTCGTTCGTGCGGCTGGCGAACGTGACGCTGAGCTACAACGTGCCCAGCCGGTGGATCCGCCAGCGCGGCCTGCGCGAGACGCGGCTGTACGTGTCGGGAAACAACCTGCACACGTGGACCAAGTACAGCGGATACAACCCGGACGTGAGCAGCATGGGCGTGGGCAACGTGAACCGCGGCGTGGATGTGGGCGCCTATCCGCTCTCGCGCACCATCACGCTGGGCGTCAACGTCGGCTACTGATCCCGGGCGGGCGCCGCCGGCACACCGCCGGCGGCGCGCTTCCACCGGATTCCGCACGCTTCTCTGGAGAATGATGATGTTGAAGCGCTTCGCGGCCTTCGTGGCCGCCCCCCTGCTCCTGGGGATGACCGCCTGCAGCGACGACTTCCTGGCGGAAGTGCCGCAGGACTTCATCGGGCCGGGCAACTTCTACAAGAACGCCGATGACGCCCTGGCGGCGGTCAACGGCGTGTACGCCTCGTTCAACGCGCCGCAGGGGTACGGCAGCGACGACTACATGGGGCGCAACTTCTACATGCTGGTGGAATACCCGGGCGAAGCCATCACCTCGCGCTACGGGGCCACGCACGACCGCGGCAGCCTGGACGCGTACAACTACACGGCGGAGCACGTCTACCTCCCCACCGTGTGGGGCGCGGCGTATTCGGCCATCGGCGCGGCCAACTCGGTCACCAGCAACGTGCCGGGGATCGACATGGACGCGGCGCTGCGCGACCGCATCGTGGGTGAAGCGCGCTTTCTGCGCGCGGTGCACTACTTCAACCTGGTCCGCCTGTTCGGCGACGTGCCGCTGCGGCTGGAAGAGGTGCGCACGCTGAACGACCTGGCCATTCCGCGCACCCCGGTTGCGCAGGTGTACGCGGCCATCATCGAGGACCTGCAGTTCGCGGCCGAGCACCTGCCGGCCACCTATGCCGGCGTGTCGGGGAACAACACCGGGCGCGCCACCAGCGGCGCGGCGCACGCGCTGCTGGCCAAGGTGCACCTGCAGTACGCGGGCGTGCACGGCGGCGGGGCGGCGTCGTGGACGGCGGCGGCCAACGAGGCCAAGACCGTGATGGACGGCGGCCGCTACCAGCTGCTGCCGGACTTTGCCCGCGTGTTCGCGCTGGACAACGAGAACAACGCCGAGATCATCTTCGCCATCCAGAACACGCGGGTGACGGGGCAGGGCGGGCGCCTGGCGCAGCACGTGGCGCCCATTGGCAGCGGGCTGTCGGGCGCCAACGCGGGCGGCGTGTCGTTCTACTCGGAGTGGCCGTTCTACCGCGACTGGTCTGACACGGACAAGCGCAAGGCGGCCACCTGGCTTACGTCGTACACGCACCCCACGCGCGGCGCGCTGACCTGGTCGCGCACGATGACGGCCACGCAGCAGACCAACTACGGCACGCCGGGCGGCGGCCCCAGCCCCCGCAAGTACCTGGATCCGCAGGCGCTTACGGGCGCGGGCGAGGAAACGGACTACATCCTGTTGCGCTACGCCGACATCCTGCTGGCGCGGGCCGAGGCGCTGAACGAGCTGCAGGGTCCCACGGGCGACGCGTTTGACGCGGTGGACGCGGTGCGTCTGCGCGCCGGGCTGGGCCGGCTGCCCCGCACCATGAACCAGTCGCAGCTGCGCGACGCCATCCAGATCGAGCGCCGGTACGAGCTGGTGCTGGAAGGGCATGCGTTCTTCGACATGCAGCGCCACTGGGAGTGGAGCAAGGCGCGCGTGCAGGCCAACATCCAGGCGGGCAAGACGGTCGCCAACGGCGGGCAGAACCTGAACGCCAGCCCGTGGGGCAACAGCGTGCCCAAGGTGGGGGCCAACAACGGCAACATCGAGGACCGCTACAAGTTCTACCCGGTGCCGGCCGCCGCGCTGGCCACCAACCCGCAGCTGGTGCAGACGCCGGGCTGGTAAGGGTTTGGATGGATGATGTGAAAGGGGCGCCTTCCCGGTTCGGGGAGGCGCCCCCTTCTTTGTCGGAGGAATCGATGGGGATTGGGGCGTTCCGGCGGGTTCGCGGGCGGCCCCCACCCGGGCCGGCACCACCGGCCCACCCTCCCCCAAAAAAGACTGGGGGAGGGTTGGGGCGGGGCAGAAGACTCGGTGCGTGCTGCGGAGTCGAGTGTGGCGGCGAGTGTCTGGAGCGAATGAATCCGCCGCTCCAACAGCGGAAAGCCCCGACACGGCGCCCACAGGCGCCGTTCGGGGCTTCAACTGCTCGACAGATTGCCACCTGTGCCGTGGCCAGCCGCCGCGCTGAGGTCTCCCCCTCTCCCGCTTGCGGGAGAGGGGGCCGGGGGGTGAGGGCTGCCCGCGGCCGCGCCACACCATCCAGAGCGCGCTGAGTCGTCGTTCTCCCCTCCCCGCCTCACGCGTTCAAGGGCAGACGTACCAGCAGCTCTCAACCCCGTACTGGAGCGTGTTGCAGTCGCCGGTGCAGGTCAGCTCGTAGGTGGGATAGGCGGGCGAGGCGTGACCCCGCACAGTCCCGCAGCCAGCCGTGGCCGGGGCGGCCTCGAGCGACTCCACGCGCAGCGCCTCCACATCCAGCTTCATCTTCTTCATCGCGTCCTCCATCGTCGTGAAAGGAAGGGCGGCTCGCCACGGTGGACGCGCCCCCCGAGTGCCAGAAGTGTCGGGATCGTGACTACCGAAAGATGACCGCGAGCGATTCCCATCCACAACATATCCGTTCAATGATCGGCGCGAAACGTTTCGACTCTGGGCGCATTTTCCGGATGCCGACCGCTTGGCTCTACGGCCGCCGAGTGGTGATGAGGATGACGCCATTGGCGCCGCGCACGCCATATTCCGCCAATGATGAGATGTCGCGCAGCACCTGGATGTCGACGATGTCGGCGGGGTTGATGCCCAGCAGCGCGCCGCCGGGCCCGGGATCCATCGGCGTTCCATCCACCACGAACAGCGGGTCGCCGCTCCCCAGGAACGAACTGCGTCCGCGCACCCGCACCGCGATCTCGCCGTTCGGCATCTGGATCACCTGCACGCCCGAGAACCGCCCCGCCATCAGTTCCTCCGCGCGCGCCACGGGTCGCCCCGCACCGTAGCTCTCCTGCCGCTCCTCCTCCACCTCTTCGCCCGTGGACGGCTCGGTTTCCGGCTCCTGGTGGCGGCAGGCGCCAAGGATGATGGCGAACGCGAGAAGCGCGACAACACGCGCCGCGTGGCGGGGAAGGGAAGAAGGGCGCATGGAGGATCTCCCGGGTGGAGGGCGAGCGCGCGAAGTTACGACAGTACGAGAGTACAGCGGGTCCTCCGATCAGCAGCCGATCGGCGAACTCATGCCGAAGCCGCGGTCTCGGCAAAGAAGGAGGGCGGCGCCCAACCCGATCGCCGCCCCACCTATTCCCTATTCCCTATTCCCTATTCCCTGCCGTCTGCCTCTGCATCCACCGCTCATACCGCCGCAGCGACGTCGCCGGCTCGTCCGTATACCACAGATACCCGGTCCGCCGCTCGTCGCCGATCTCGGACAGATTGTACCGGATCACGCCATCGCGGTCACTGAAGATGGGCCGGTTGGTGCCGATCTCGTAGAAGCGCGCCCAGATGGGCCCGGCGCCCGCCTGCGGCGTCAGGTTGCCGCGCGGAACATATGCGTAGCCGGTGATGGCCGATTCCCGGAACCACGCCGCCGCCGCATGGATGGCCGCCGTCACCTGCGGTGACGGGTTCTGTACGCCCAGCAGAAAGTCCAGGATGGCGGCGCTTTCCCGCCCCGTGAGCGAGGCGTGCTCGTACGCGCGTGCCTTGACCGGCACCAGGCTGATGGGATCGTGCTGGGCGCCCCAGACGGTCTTTCTGCCGTTTACCGCCACCTGCGTTGCGAGAATGCATCCCACGCCGCGCTCCACCCCCGCCGCCGCGCGCGCCCGCAGCTCCGCGGGGACGAACGCGTGCTCGCCGGTGGCGGTGGCGCGCAGCACCTGCAGCGCGTGCACGGTGGCGTCGTCGTTGTACGTCGCGGCGTCGTGGTAGCCGCCCTCCAGCGGGTAGATCTGCGGCCAGCACCCGCTCGGCTGCTGCGAAACGAGCAGGTACTCGATGCCGCGCGCGAACGCATCCCGGTACGCGGCAACGTTGTGCGCGGCGTTGGCCCGGGCTAGGAAGTTCAGCTGCTCCGTCGTCGATCCGTTGTCCAGCGTGCCGATCCACGTCCACCGGTCGTCGCTGCCGAAGCTTTCGCCCGGCTGCCGCGCGTGCACGTAGTCGGTGCGCTTGCTCCATCCGCCGGTGGGCGTCTGGTAGCTGACCAGGATGTCCGCCAGCCGCCGCGCCTCGTCCGTGCGGAACCAGGCCTCGTTCATCGCCGAGCGCACGGAAAAACCGTTACCCTGCGGCGCGGGCGTGAACGCATCCTTTCCCGCCGCGCGCAGCTCCGCGTCGATGAAGGCGCGGTCCCGCCGCCGGTTCTCCGCCGAGGTCTGCACGTAGCGCGTCCACGCGGCGCGCTCGGCGGCCGGCAGGGACACGATTCGCGACATCGCCAGCAACGTGTCCTGCGCGGCGCGGGCGGCGGGCGCGGGCGCGCTCGTGGCGGCAACGGATGCGGGCTTGTCCGCGGGGGCGGCTTGCGCGGGTGCGCACGCGCCCAGGAGCACGCTGGCGGAGCACAGCAGCGGCGCCGCCATCCGGGCGCGGCGCAATGCGAAGAGGCTGCGGTTCATCAGAACTCCGTAGATGTGCGTGCGGTGGCCGGGCTCGGATGGTGGAGCGTCAGCCTTCCAGGCTGAGCGCCCCGGTCCTCGCCCGTCACGGAATCCATCCATCGAACACTTCGGCGGCGGTGACGGCGGCCGCTTCGGTGGCCGTGAGCTGGCGCCTTCTGGGATTGATGGCGGCTCCCGGTCCGGTGGAGCCGAACTCGTAGAAGCGGGCGTCCTCGGGCTGGTTCTCTACCCGGCGGCCCGCGGCGTCGGTGCTGTTCATGGGGTCCCACCCGCGCTCGGCGATGTGGTTGTCCATCCACACGTTGATGAAGACGGCGCTGCCGATGGCGTCCGGCTTTCCCGACGGGTGCCACGGCCGCCCCAGCGTGACTGATCCCGGCGCCATGGACGGGTTTTCCTTGCGCAGCCGCCCGCCCAGGAACACAAAGCCGTACGGCTGAGTGATGGCCGTGCTGGGGGCCGTCACGTACCCGTTGTTGGTAGATGAGCCGCGGTCGCGCGAGATGATGTCGCAGTCCTCGAACAGCGCGCGCCCCCACCCGAAGATGAAGTCCACGCTGCCGACGATTTCGCAGCCGTTGAAGTACGAGCGGCCCGCGTTGGGAAAGAGCGTGTCCTGATAGCCGGTGATGGCGCAGTCGCGAAACACCGCGCGGTCGTTGCCTTCATCCAGCATCACGGCCACGGCCTGCGTGCCGCGCAGCTTGGCGGGATCGTCCTCCGCGAGCGCGGCGTTGGCGGGAAGGTCGTATGCGTTTTCCACCGTCATCCCCTCCAGCCGGAACCCCGGCGCGGCGATGCGCAGGGTAAAGCTGCCGCGCGTTCCGTACGTCCACCCGCCCGGCGACGGCTGCCCCGCGGCGGCGTCAAAGGTGAGCACGGTTCCGCGCCGGCTCTCACCCATCAGGTGGATGTTGGGCTTGGTGACGCTCAGCTTCTCCCGATACCGCCCGTCGCGTACGCGGATGGTCCACGGGGTGTCGGATGAGGGCGTTGCCGCCTCCAGCGCCGCGCCGATGGAGCGATAGGTCCGGATCCCGCCCCTGCGCTCTCCATCCATCCCGCGATACGCTGCGTCCACGATGGCATTCGCCGCTCTGGCGGGGGCCGGCGCGATGGGCGATCCGGAGTGTTCGCGCGACCACCGGTTATCGTATTCCGCCAGCGCGCGGATGGGCTCGTCCGTGAACCAGCCGTATCCCCAGGCGGAGTCCGCCAGTTCGCGCCAGTCGTACCGGATCACGCCATCGCGGTTGCTGAAGATGGGCCGGTTGGTCCCCACCTCGTAGAAGCGCGCCCAGAGCGGGCCCGCGCCCGGCGTCACGACCGGGGGCCGGCCGGGTTGGCGCGTGTATCCCCACAGCATCTGCTCGCGCAGCCACGCCGCGGCGCCGCGCACGGCGGTCTGCACGCGCTCGTAGGGGCGCTCCATCTCCATCAGCCAGCGGAAGATGGCCGCGCCCTCCTTGCCGCTGAGCGACGCGTGCTCGTACCGCCGCGCGCCGATCGGGGCGAGCGTGAGCGGGTCGTGCTGCGCGCCCCACCCGGTGCGCCGCCCGTCCACGATGACCTGGCTGGCGAGGATGCACTCGGTCCCGAGCGCCACCGCGTGGCGCGCGCGCTCGCGGGTCGCGGATGGAACGAACCCCGGCTGCCCATCCGCCACCTCGCCCAGAAAGCGGAGGATGCGCAGCATGGCGTCGTCGTTGAACGTAGCCGCGTCGTGGTAGCCGCCCTCCAGCGGGTACACCTGCGGCCAGCAACCATTGGGGAATTGCGCGGCGAGCACGTAATCCACCCCGCGCAGGTAGGCGGCGCGGTGCACGGATGATCCGTTCGCCGCCATCACGCGTGCAAGAAAGCGCAGGTGCGTGGTGGTGGCGCCGTTGTCGAACGTGCCCACGTAGTGCCACGACTCGCCCGGCGCGTAGCTCTGGCCCGGGCGGCGCGGCCCGGCGGTGAAATTGATGTGCTTGGACCAGCCGCCATTTGGCGTCTGGTAGCTCGCGATGGCGTTCGCCAAGCGGCGCGCCTCGTCCCCGGCGAACCACGAGTCCGGGCGTTCGTCAAACCCGCTCAGGTCCGGGCCGTTGGGCGCGGAGGTGGGTGATGCACGTCGTCGTTCGGCGGCGAGCGCGGCGCGGTCCGCCGCCATGGCCGCGCGTGAGGCGCGGAGATACGTCTGCCACGCGGTGCGCTCGGTGGCGGAAAGCGCGGCGATGCGCTCCGCGGCAAGCGGCTGCGCGGGGCCTTCCACTGGCGGCTGCGCGGCGGCGGATCGGGTGATCATCCCCGCGGCGGCGAGGGCGGGGATCAGCAGGCGGAACGCGGCGGAGCGCACGGTCATCGCGGCGCGGCGGGCGTGCTGTCCGGCCGGGCGATGCGCGCGGCGATGGGCAGGCGCGCCTCACGGATGCCGTCGACGACGAGCCCGGCCATCACTTCCGCGCCCAGCGGCGAGAAGTGTGTATCATCCGACAGGCCTTGGGGATAGTTGGGGTTCTCCCCCGGCGCGAGGTGCAGAAAGAGCGACTTGGAGCGCTCCGGGCCATACTCGCGGATCACGCGCTCGCTGGCTCGGTGCACGTCGATGAGGGGCACGTTCAGCTCGGCCGCGACCGCGCGGGTAATGCCGGGATACTCGCCGTGCGCGTCGTAGAACTCGCCGCTGGCGTTGAAGCGGCGGCGCATCACCGGCGTCATCAGCACGGGATATCCGCCCTTGGCGCGCACCTCGTTGACGAAGCGCGTGAGGTTGGCGCGGAAGTCCGCCGGTGGCGTGTACCGGTCGGTCTTTTCTACCGATGCGTCGTTGTGGCCGAACTGGATGAAGACGTAGTCGCCGGCGTGCATCCCGTCGACGATCTCCTGCCAGCGGCCTTCGGAGATGAAGGTGCGCGTGCTGCGGCCGTTTCGCGCCAGGTTCGCGACGCGGACGTGATCGATGTCGAAGTACTGCTGCAGCCGCTCTCCCCATCCCGTTTCCGGACGCCGGGTGACCAGCTTCTGGGCAATGGTGGAGTCGCCGGCCAGGTACAGCGTGACCGGGCGGTCCCACAGGGCGAAGCCGGTGAGCAGGAGCAGCAGCGGCAGCAGCATCAGGCGGAGCGTGCGCATCGAGCGATGGGGCTGGGGTTTTCCCCGATCCGTGTGGATGCGGGTACGCTGGAGAACCGGAAGTCCGCTGGGGCGACTGAAGTCGCGGCAACAACGGCGCGAAGTCCGCCTTCGCGGACTGCATCCGACACTTCGGCGCGGGTCGACGTGTCCGGTTCAGGCGGAGACCCGCCGGAGCGAACAGGTTCCGTGCGTCGACGCGGTTTGTTGCGTCCGCCTGTCCAGGAGCGAATGAATTCGCCGCTGGAAAGGCACGAAGTCCGCCTTCGCGGACTGCATCCGCCGCTGGGGTGTGATCCCCCGCGCCAGAGCCATCCGCTGTCATCCTGAGCGAGCGGCGGCGACGCGTTTTCCGGTGCACCGCAGCCTGCAGCGAGTCGAAGGATCTTGCCACATTGCCCGCCTCGATCACCGGGCCTCGAGTCTGATCCGTTCCCCTCCTGCCGGCGCCCTGCGTCTGCCGTGGTAAGATCCTTCGACTGCGCGCCATAGTCCGGCATGGCGGAAAGTACGACGCTGCGCTCCGCTCAGGATGACAAATCCGGGTGGCGGCGCGGGGCGATCCGCGACTGCCGTCGCGGCGCACCCGCGTGTAGGCTGCAGTCCGCGCAGGCGGACTTCGCGCCGTTGTTGCCGCGACTTCAGTCGCCCCGGCGAGCCCGGAGGCCGCCCCGGATCAGTCCCGCGCGGTGGCTGCAGAGGGTGCGACCGGTTCCACGCGAAAGTCGTCGAAGTCCGCGTATCCTGTGCGGGTGGCGCCGTGCGGCGCGAGCGCGAACAGGCCCACCTTGGCGCCCACCCAGCGCCCCTCGCGCGCCGTGAACGGCGCGCCGATGTCGCGCCACGTACGCCCGTCCGCGCTGTACGAAAACTGTCCGCGCGCGCCATCCATCATCCGCACCCGCAGTTGAACGGTGGACGCTGACGGCGCGGCAATCTGCACCACCGTTTCCCGCCCGCCCTGGTGCGCGTTGGCGGCGCGGCCCTGCGCCAGTACGAGACCGTCCGCGTTCCGCCGGACCGCGAGGTACGCGTAATCCATCCCCATCACCATAAGGCCGGCCTGCTCGCCCGCTGCGATGCCCCGTGCGTCGATGCGCGTGGTGGCCTGGAACCGCGGCGCGGGCAGCATCTGCAGCAGCAGCCCGGGCGCGTTCCACAGGCCGCCGGTGCTGTCCGGCGCCGCCTGTGAATTGAGCCGCAGCCATCCGCTTCGCGACACGAGCGAGTACGCGTCCGCGCGCGGGTTGGCCGCCCACTGCCACTGCAGCCCGAGCGCGCGCTGGCGGAAATCGTCCGTCGTCTGCGGAACCGAACGACCGCGCCGTGCAACGTCCGGCATGCGGAAGGTGGAAACCGGCTCCCCCTTTCCGTCACCGTCCGGGTCCGTGCCGATCACCGGCCAGCCGTCGCGCCACGCCATGGGCTGCAGGTGCACGATGCGGCCGTACGCACCCACGTCCTGAAAGTGGATGAACCAGTCTTCGCCGCGCGGTGTCTGGATCCATGCGCCCTGGTGCGGCCCGTTCACCTCCGTCGCGCCCTGGGCGAGGACGATGCGGTCCTCGTACGGGCCGTAGATGCTGCGCGAGCGCAGCACGGTCTGCCATCCCGTGGGCACACCGCCGGCGGGCGCAAAGATGTAGTACCAGCCATCGCGCTTGTAGAATTTGGGCCCCTCCATCGTCGGGTGCGCGACCGAGTCCATGAACACCTGCCGCCCCTCGTCCAGCAGCCGGTCGCCGTCCGGGCTCATCCGGTTCACGTGCAGCACGTGCTTGATGCCGCTTCGGCTACGTGCAAACGCATGAACGAGATACGCGTTTCCGTCGTCGTCCCACAGCGGCGCGGGATCGATCCACCCGCGCGCGGCGTGAACCAGGACGGGCGCTTCCCACGCGCCGCGGATGTCGCGCGTGCGGACGCGGTAGATGCCGCGGTCCGGATCGCCGTAAAAGATCCAGAACCAGCCATCGTGGTAGCGGATGGACGGCGCCCACACCCCGTTGCCGTGCTGCGGAACGTTGAACGCGGGATCGGCGAAGCGCGGGATGGCGTGGTTGATCAGCGTCCAGTGCACCAGGTCGGTGGAGTGCAGAATCGGCAGCGCGGGCACGGAGTTGAAGCTGGATGACGTCATGTAGAAGTCGTCGCCCACGCGCACCACGTCGGGGTCCGAGTAGTCGGCGTAGATGATGGGATTGCGATACATCCCGTTCCCCGCGTCCGGGCTCCACGCCTGCGCGTGCGCCGTTCCCGCCATCGCGAGCGCCAGCAGCACCGCCGCCGATCTGCCTTTCATCGTCCCCCGATGACTGGAAGTGTTGTGGATGCCGGGCGTCTCCCGCCACGACCGGGCCACCGTTCCTCGCCCGACTCTGAACGCTCAATCGATGAGGACATGAGCCTCGGACGGTTCGACGCAACGTATCGTTCGGATCGACGATTCACGCGCCCCACTCCGCCGGTGGGAACGCGCGCCGCACTTTCGGCCACAGTCCGCGCAGGCGGACTTCGTGCTTTTCCAGCGGCGAATTCATTCGCTCCTGGACAGGCGTTTTCACGCCACGACCGGGCTCTCGTCCGTCGCGCTGCTCCGCCCGCCCGGAGCCGTGGACGATCGTTATCCGCCGAAGGCGCGCATCACTCCGCGCGCGGATTCCACCCGCGCAGCACCTGCGCGACGGTGAAGTACGCGGCGGCCTGCTCCGTCAGCACGCGGCGAGAGGGGCTGGGTGCGGCGCCCGGCCCGGTGCTGCCGTACTCAAAGAAGCGCGACATCTCCGGCTCATACCACATCCGCTCGCCCGCGGCGTTCATCATCGACATGCGCGTCCATCCGGCGGCGCTCACGTGATCGTCCATCCACGTGCCGATGAACACGGCGCTGCCCACCAGCGTGGGGTCCGCGCCGGGGTGCCAGGGCCGCCCCAGGACCACGCTGTTTGCCGCCATGGATGGCGATTCCTTGCGCAGCCGGCCTCGGATGAACACCAAGCCGAACGGCTGACTGAGCGGCGTGCTGGGCGCGGTGATGTACCCGTTGTTGGTGCGGCTTCCGCGGTCCAGCGAGACGATGTCGCAGTCCTCAAACACCGTCCGCCCGCCGCCGAAGATGAAGTCCACGCTCCCCAGGATGGTGCACCCGGTGAAGTACGCCCGGTCGCCGTCCGTAAACAGCGTGTCCTGGTGCCCGCGCAGCACGCAGTCGCCAAAGAACGAGCGGTCGCTGGCGCTGTCGGTGAGCACCGCCACGCCCTGCGAGCCCTCCAGCCGCGTGGGATCGTCCGCCGCCTTGCGCCTGTTGGCCATGTAGTCAAAGGCGTTTTCCACCGTCATGCGCTGCAGGCGAAAGCCCGGCGCGGCGACGCGAAGGGTGAAGCTGCCGCGCGTTCCCCACGTTCCGCCGCCCGGCGCGGCGTGCCCGGCCGCGGCGTCATAGGTGAGGACCGCGCCGTCGCGGCTCTCGCCGGTGAGGTGCACGTTGGGGCGGGTGACGCTGAGCTTTTCGTGATAGCGTCCGTTGCGCACCAGCACGCGGTACGGCGCCTCACCCGCGGGCGCGGCGGCCAGCGCGGCGCCGATGGTGCGCCACGTGGGCACGCCCGCGGTGCGCGCGCCGTCCGTTCCGCGGTGCGCGGCATCGACGACGGCGTGGTAGCGGCCGGACTGCGCGGCTGCATGCCCACCGATGAAGGTGAGCGCGAGGACCAGCGCGAACGTGCGAAGGATGGAGCGGGCCATCGGTACGGACCGTAGCGGGTGGACTGAGGCACCGTCGCGCGGTGCACATCAAATCAGGCACGAACACGCGACGGATCACCGGCTGATGCATATTGTTCCCACTTGGAACAATCGTACGGGATCGGCCGATCCGGCGCAAGCGGGGCCGGGCGGGAGGTTGGATGCGTGGGCAATCCGGCCCGCAATCATCATCCTGAATCAGACACCGGGCGTGCGTTCGCTGGTGGCGTCCGCATTCGCGGCGACGCACGTTATCATCCTCGTCCCGCTATCCTCTCCCGTCACGCACGACCCCGCACCGCGATGAAGACACTTGGCCGCTCGTTCGCCTGCGCCGCCGCCTTTCTGCTGGCCGCCTGTGACAATCCCGCAGGCACCGGCGCCGCCCGTCCGGAGGTTCTGTTCGTCCGCCGGGACGGCACGAGCGCCAGCATATTCGCCATGCACCCGGACGGGAGCGGCGAGGTGCAACTGACCCTAGGCAATGACGATGATTGCCCGCGCTGGTCGCCCGACGGACGGACGATCTCGTTCACCCGCGAGCGCGTTCTGGAGCCGGGATCGACATCGCGCACCCGTGAGATCCACCTGATGCGCGCGGATGGATCAGGGGTCCGGCGCATCTCCCTGGACCGGAGCGGCGCCTGCGCGGACTGGGCGCCGGATGGACGACGGCTCGTGTACGACGCGCCCGACTTTCAGGTAGCGGCAGTGAACGTTTACGTGATGGACGCCGGTGGCGGGAACCGTGTTCAGTTGACGCGGAATTCGTGGGCGTCGAATTCCCCGCGGTGGTCGCCCGATGGACGTAGGATCGTGTTCCTCAGCGGCGAGAGCGGGGAGTTGAAGCTGTGGATCATGAACGCCGACGGGAGCGGACGCCGCGCGGTGGGCGAGTCGTGCGCGGGATATTCGTCCGATCCGTCGTGGTCGCCGGATGGGTCGCGACTCGCGTTTGTGTGCGGTTCCGGGCCGGAAGGGGATGTGTACGTCATCGGGGTGGACGGCACGGGGGAGCGGCGGCTGGATCCGAGCGAGCCGGGCCGTCCCGGAGTGGACAGCCAGCCCGTCTGGTCGCCCGATGGCCGGCGCATTCTGGCCGCGCGCATCAATGACCTGAACCGGAACGTCTACAGCTTTCCCGCGGATGGTGGTGCCGGCGTGCGCATCACCACCGACGCGAGCTGGGAGGCCCCGTTCGACTGGCGCTGAGGGCGTGCCGCGAGGCGCTTTGTGCGAGGGCGGACGGGTGTGCGTTGCGCGACGTTGGCTCGGCCGGAGAGTAGATCCTTCAGTCGCGCGGAGTTCGGCGCGCGGGAGAGTGCGGCGCACGCTCCCTCAGGATGACATGGTGGGTAGGGCGGCCCAGGATGCAACGCGTGTTGCCGCTGCGGATTAAACGCCACCGGCGTCATC
This sequence comes from Longimicrobium terrae, assembly GCF_014202995.1. Lineage (NCBI taxonomy): Bacteria > Pseudomonadati > Gemmatimonadota > Longimicrobiia > Longimicrobiales > Longimicrobiaceae > Longimicrobium > Longimicrobium terrae. The sequence goes on along the minus strand of NZ_JACHIA010000001.1, from coordinate 779,019 downwards.
CTGAGGAGGCGCCAGCCGCGTTGTCCGGCGCAGCGTACCATGGCGCCGACGAAGGATCTGCCTTCCCCCGTTCCAACTCCGGCCGGACGCGCGGCACCATCCCCGCAATGCAGTTGAAGCCCCGATCGTGGACGCGTCAGCGGCCACGAGTCGGGGCTTCCCGCTTCTTGAGCGGCGGATTTATTCGCTCATCGGGGCCTGCGCTCGATCATTGATCGCTCGCTCGCGCCGCATCCCTCCATCAAACCAACCGCTCGACATCATCTCGGAGCGGCCGCGGAGCCCGATCGTCCTCGGATCATCCCCCCGGTCCCGATCCGCCCAATCAGTACCGCCGCGCGACGGCGCCGCGCATGCCGGGCGCGCCGGGAAGGGCGGGGAGGCGCACGGGGCGGGCGGTCAGCCCGGCGGTGTCGGAAAGGGCGCGCATGAACGCCACCAGATCCTCCCGGTCGCGCGCGGACAGGTGAAGCGAATCCGCCGGCAGCGTCTGGTTGTCCAGGTGAATGCCCCACGCCGGCCCGCCGCCGCGATCGTAGAAATCCACCACCTCCTCCAGCGTGGCGAACACCCCGTTGTGCATGTACGGCGCGGTGAGCGCGGCGTTGCGCACCGTGGGCGTCTTGAAGGCGTGGCGGTGCAGCGAAACGCCCGCCACCGCCCCGCGCCCCTCGTCCGCGTCCACGCGCGCCGCCGTCCGCGCCGCGCGGTCCGGCACGCCCAGCACCTCCACCTCTGCCTTGCCGAACGCGGGCGGCACCGTGCCGTTGAACAGCGGGGCAAAGTGGCAGCTTCCGCAGCGCGCGCGCCCCATGAACAGGTTGAAGCCGCGGCGCTCCGCCGGGCCCATCGCGTTTCTGTCGCCGCGCACGTAGCGGTCGAACGGCGCGTTCATCCCCTGCAGCGAGCGGATGTACGCCGCTACGGCGCCGCGCACCCGGTCCGCGGTCACCCGCGAGCCGCCGTCCGCGTACGCCGCGCGAAAGTGCGCCACGTACTCCGGGCTTCCCTCCAGAAGCGCCACCGCGCGCGCAAAATCGCCGTGCATCTCGTCGCGGTTGCGCACCACGTCGTTGACCTGGTCTTCCAGAAACGTCGTCCGCAGATCGTAGAAGGCGCCGGCCTGCAGCCCCGCGTTGATCACCGTGGGCGTGTTGCGGCGCGGGACGGGGCCGCCCGCGCGCAGCGGAGCCGGACGCGCGCGCCCGTCCGCGAAGGCGCGCTCGGGAAGGTGGCAGCTGGAGCAGGCCCGGCTCCCGTCTCCCGACAGCACGGGGTCGAAAAAGAGCAGCTTCCCCAGTTCCGCCCGGCGGGCCGGCGCGTCCTCCGCGCCGGAGGGCGCAAAGGCGAGCGGATCGATGGCGTCCGCGCCCCACAGCGTGGGCGCCGCGCCGCGCCACGCCCGCCGGTCCGGGGGCGCGGGAATGCGCAGCCGCTCGCGGGCGCGCCACAGCGCCCTGGCCAGCGGATCGGCGCGATCGGTCAGGAACGCCAGGCGGTCGAAGTCGTCCGCGGAGCGCGCGCCGTCCAGCGTGGCGACCGCGCGGGAGAAGGAGCCGTCGAGCTCGTCCGCCAGCCGCGCATCCGCCGTGCGCAGTTCATCCGCGTACGGGGCCACGGTTTCGCGCAGGGCGCGCAGCGAGGCGGCGGCTTCCGGCAGGGAAGTGCCGGCGAGGGGCGTATCGAATCCCGCCAGCCCCAGCACCACGATGCGCGCGATCTGCTGCCGCGCCGCGTCCCACACCACGGCGTCGGTCAGCGGCGTGGCCTCCAGCATTCCGCGCGCGCGGCGGGCGTTGGCGCGCGTGATCCGCGCCTCGCGCGCGAGTTCGGCGCGGCTCGCCTCATCCCATTCCGGCCACAGAAGCTCCTCCATCACCTGGAACCCCTCCGCCTCGATCACCGTGCGGTTGGGGTCGTCTTCCTCCACCTCGTCGATGGGCGGGCCGTTGATCCCCTCCGCGGTCGTGGGCGCGTACAACTCCACGAGGTGCTCCGCGCCCTTGTATGCCAGCCGCGCGCGCAGAAACTGGGCGCGCAGCGAGTCGGGCCCGGCCTTGGCGGCGCTCGCTTCCAGCCACAGAAGCGTCGCGTCCAGCCGGTCCAGCGCGGTCAGGGCGGAGGCGCGCGCGGCCGCGGCGCGGGGCGAGCCTTCCGCGGGCACGGTGGATGGGACGCCGCGCGAGCAGGCCGTGGCGAAAACGATCAGGAACAGCGCGGCGGCGCGGATCGGGATGATGCGGGTCATGGCGGATGACGGGAAAATGCGTGCGCGGCGCCGCCGGAGGGGCGGCGCCGCGCGGTCCATCGATCGGGAAATCAGCGCTCCAGGCCGGTCAGCACCACCAGCTGGCTGGCCTGCGACTCGTTGGGGCGCCCCGTGCCGCCGTCCGCCGCGCGGTAGCGGTCGCCCGTCCACGTGTGCGGCTGAATGGCGAGCAGAAAGCCGTCGCGGATCCCCGCTTCTTCCGTCAGGTCCAGCATGGCGCCGAACTCCCACGCGCCCAGGCTGCTGCGCGCGCCCGCCACGTTGTTGTACTTGGCGTCGCCGCGGTGGTGATCCAGTTCCGCCACCACGCGCAGCGCGCCGGAGCGCAGGTCGTACTGGTACACGCGGGCGTCGTGCGTCTCGTCGCCGTAGCCGTTGGGGTCTTCGCTGATGTAGGCGAAGTTGCGCGCCACCATGATGTTGTCGGGATTCTGGAACTCGCGCGCGGGCCCGTTGCGGTCGTCGCCGTCCAGCAGCACCTCCACCGTGCCGCGCGTGGGGTCCTGCCGGTCCAGCACCAGGCGGTACACGCGGCCGTACTTGCTGCGCGAGTAGTCGGCGTTCACGCCGGTATTGGCCTGGCCGGTGACGTTGAAGTAGACCTCGCGCCCGCCGCCGCTGCCCTTGCGGTAGTCGATGTCCTCCACGCGGCCGAACTGAATGGCCTTGAGCGACAGGCTGCGCGCGTTGATATCGGCGCCGGTCATGGCCGGAACGCTGCCCTCCAGCTTGCGGAAGACCACGGGATAGGTGGTGCCCGGCACCATGTCGCGCTCGCGGACCACGTCGTTGGCGCGCGCCATCACGTACACGCTGCCGGTGGTGAGGTCGCCGATGGAGTTGCCCACGTACAGCGCCAACTGCCCGCCCGCGGCGGAAGAAGAGTCGTCGTCGCCGATGACGATGACGGTGCGGTCACCGTACGCCTCGGCGGGGAGCGGAACGGCGTTTTCAGTGTTCCAGCGGCCCAGCGCGGTGAGGAAGGTGGAGGTGTTGCGCGCGCCGAACGGGTTTACGGCGTGAATCTGCGACTCGGCGTTGCTTTCACCGGCGGTGATGTACAGCGGCCCGAAGCCGTGCACTTCCGGGCGCACCATGGTGGCACTGCACAGGCGGTAGCGGCCGGCGTCGCTCTGCAGCACGTACTCGCCGGTGATGGGGCGGAAGTCCGCATCCAGCGTCAGGCGCGAGACGGAAAAGTTGTCTTCGTGGTTGACGAGCAGGGTGTAGACGCCGTCGGTGCCGCGCAGAATGCCCATGCCGTCCGCGGAGCCGCCGAAGATGAAGTTGGGCGAGCCCGGCAGCTGGTCGTCGCTGCTGATGACGGGAATGGCCTGCACGCCGGCGGGCAGGCTCTTGAGCAGCGCCGGCGTTACCGAGGTGGCGGCGAAGGTGATGCGGCGGCCGGGCTCGGTGGCGCTGTCGCACGCGGCGGCGGCGCCCGCGGCGAGGGCGGCGGTGGCGCCCATGGTGAGCAGGGTGCTTGCCTTCATCGGTGTTTCCAGGGAGAGGAGAGGGGTCTGCCCCGGGCCGCGTCCCGGCCGGGGAAGGCCTCAATCTCAGTCGCCCCGGCCCGTGTGCGAGCACGGGACCGTAACGTGAATGCCATGATCCCGTCGCGGTTCGCACGACGGAGAGGCCCCGTTCCGCGCGGGGGCGGAAGGGGCCTGTCGATGGGGATGGTGTGGAGGAGGGCCGGATTGTTGCGCGGCGGCGGGCTGGGGCCCTCACCCCGCGTGCTGCGCACGACGACCCTCTCCCACGAACGGATGTGGGAGAGGGAGCACACACCAGTATCGTACGTCCCGGATAGTTTGGCGCGGCCGCGGGCGGGCCCTTCCCCCGGCCCCTCCCCGCTCCCCTCCCGGCCGAAGCAGAAGCGCGGAGAGGGGAGAACGACGGAACGGTGGGCTTCGGGCGGTTCGGCTCACGCGGATGGGCCCCCTCTCCCCGGCCCTCTCCCCCGCTCCGCGGGAGAAAGGGAGACCTCAGCGTGGCCGCGGCGTTCGGCTCGAGGCGCGTCGCTGCGTTGTGGTTGAAGCCCCGAACCGGACGCGCCAGCGGCCGGTGTCGGGGGTTACCGCTGTTTGAGCGGCGGATTTATCCGCTCAGGATAGACCGCGGCCCGAACAGGTTTCGGGTTCGATCACGATTCTGCCGGACAGCCCCCGCGTCAGCGGGCGTAGAACTCCACGATCGCGGCGACTTCCACCACGAACGGCACGTCGCCGCGCATGGGGGTGGCCACCACGCGGCCGGTGAACTTGTCCGACGGATCCAGCGCCAGATAGCCGGGAAGCCGCACCTCCGGCCCGCGCTCCACCGCCGTCATCACGTCGGGAATGGCGCGGCCCCTGGGGCCCACCGCGACGGAGTGGCCGGGCTTTACCAGGAACCCCGCACGGTCCACGCGCGCGCCATTCACGCGGATGTGCCCGTGCGCCACCAGCTGCCGCGCCGCGGGAATGGTGGGCGCAAAGCCCAGGCGGAACACCACATTGTCCAGCCGCCGCTCCAGCAGGGCCAGCAGCTCCTCGCCGGTGACGCCGCCGGAGTGCGCGGCCTGCTCAAAGTACGTCCGCAGCTGCCGTTCGGAGACGCCGTAGTTCCAGCGCAGCTTCTGCTTCTCGTCCAGGCGCGCGCGGTACGGGGTGCTGCGGCGGCGCTTGGGGTCCGGGCCGTGCGCGCCCGGCGGGTACGACTTCCACTCGGGCGCCTTGCGGGTAAGCCCGGGAAGCGGCGTTCCCAGGCGGCGGATGCGCTTGAGGCGCGGCCCACGTTGCGGCATGACGATCCTGTTGTTCGGTATGGGAAATCAGTTGAGAAGCGATCGCGAAAAGCGCGGACGCGGACCGGCGGACGGCTCTTCGCGCGTCACGTAGTCCTCTGCGCGGTGCACCAGTTCGCGCAGCTCCAGCAGTTCGCGCCGGTCAAACACGAACGCCGCGTCGCCGCTTTCCGTACGGATCACAAAGGCGCGCGTGCGGCTGTCGGCGGCGGTGTCCGGATCAAACCCGTCAATCACCTGCAGCACGGAAGCAAAGTCGTCGCGCTCCATGCAGAGCACGGCGTTGCCCAGCGTGACCTCCACCTTTCCGCAGCAGCCGCAGAACAGCGCGCTTCCGTGCGCCGTCCGGGCAAAGGGTTCCTGATTCTGTTTCATCACAGGCCGGAGTAGATGTGGTTGAGAATCATTCTCATTCTACTCAGGCCAGAGACTCCTGTCAACGAGGTCGTTCGATGGATCGATGGATGGGCGGATCAGGCCAGCGTTGATGCGGATTTCTTTGGTTGATGAACGAAACCCGGCCCGCGAGCGTGGAGCCGCGGGCCGGGTTATCAGTCCATCCGATCAGTCTGTCGATCAGCCGCTTCGTGGATGATCGTGGATCGGCAGAGCGATCAATCAGCGACGGGTTGATCAGTCGATCCGCGGATGCCGATCAGTCGATCAACGGTCAGCGCGCCTGCGGCGATGCGGTCGCGGCGCGCTTCATCCGCGTGAAGGGATGGCCGTTGCAGCCGGTGCGCGGCGTGTCGCGACGGGCGATGGTGGCGGCTTCGGCTTCCGCCTGCGTCGCGGCTTCGTAGGCGCTGAGGCAGAAGGCCCACTCGTAAGGCGGCATTCCGGGCAGGCGCATCCAGTCGATGCGCGTCCACAGGCCGCGGGCGGACGGGTTGGTGCTGTCGTTGCGCGCGATCAGGTACTGGCCGTCCGCGTTCCACCGGACGACGTGGTAGCTGGCGTACGCCTCGTGGCGCCAACGGTCGCGCGTGACGGTGTGATGGCCCTCGTAATCGTCCTCGAACTCGCCAGCAAGCCAGGACGGCGGCGCGCCCTGCACGGCGGTGGATGGCGATGGCGCGCCGGGCCGCACGCACCCCGCGCCGAGGATGGTGATGAGCAGCAGCGCCGCACGGCTTCCACGGCGAACGGGTCGGGTCATGGGGATGATGGGCGGAGGCGGTTGATCGCGAGCGAGCGCCGAAGATACGGGCCGCCCTCCGCCCGGCAAGCGCGTCGCGGGATGGACGTGATGCCGCGCTCGCTGGCGCGGACCTGTCCCGCGGAACGTCTGTGAGCCGATCGCAGTGTTGGCTTTGCGAATAGTAGATCCTTCGCTCGCGCACGTTTCGGCGCGGAGGAAGGACCGGCGCACGCTCACTCAGGATGACGCCTTTTGGCGTTGTACGCGGTGGAGCGGCGCGGGCGAGCTAGGGCGCTCATGGTGGCGCCTTGTGGAGGGATGCGCGGTGGGGAGGCCGGGCGAGTGCGGGCGCTCAGGATGACGGCTTTCGGCGAGTACGGGGTGGAGGCCGGGCGAGCTTGGGCGCTCTGGATGACGCCTTTGTTGTGGTGCGCGCTGGAGAGGGCAAGCAAGCCGAGGCGCTCAGGGTGGCGACTTGTTGAGACCGCGACGGGAGCCAGCGTGTCGCAGCCGTGCGACAAACGTTTCGCGGCGGGTTGCGCGCGGGGCGGGGGAGGGCGGAGATTCGGAACGGGTGCGGTGGATGACCGCGCGCCATCCACATCCCGCCACCCCCCGCGAACCCGATGAAGGTACAACCCCAGGCGGAAGCCTCGCCGCCCGCCGGGCACGGCGGCCTTGCCTCGCACCTGTACGTGCAGGTGCTGGTAGCCATCGCCATCGGCGCGCTGCTGGGCCACTTCGCGCCCGGATTCGCCGTGCAGCTCAAGCCGCTGGGCGACGGCTTCATCAAGCTGGTAAAGATGGTGATCGCCCCCGTCATCTTTCTCACCCTCGCCACCGGCATCGCGGGGATGAAGGAGCTGCGGACGGTGGGGCGGGTGGCGGCCAAGGCGTTCGCCTACTTCCTGTTTTTCTCCACGCTGGCGCTTTTCGTGGGTCTCGCCGCCGCCAACCTGATCCGTCCCGGCGCGCGGATGCGCATCGATCCCGCCACGCTCGACACCACCGCCATCGCCGAATACGCCGCCAAGGCGCACGATACCACGCTCACCGGCTTTCTGCTTTCCATCATCCCCGACACGCTGGTGGGCGCGTTCACCGGCGGCAACATCCTGCAGGTGCTGCTGGTAGCCATTCTGTTCGGCATCTCGCTGTCGATGGTGGGCGTGCAGGCCGATCCGCTCATCGACTGGATGGAGCGGCTGAGCCTGGTCATCTTTCGCCTGGTGGGCATTCTGATGCGCGCGGCCCCGGTCGGCGCGCTGGGCGCCATCGCCTTTACAGTGGGCAGGTACGGGCTGGGGAGCCTGGCCAGTCTGGGCGTGCTGGTGGCGACGTTCTACCTGACGTCGCTCCTTTTCGTGCTCGTGATCCTGGGCGCGGTGGCGCGGCTGACCGGCTTTTCCATCCTCAAGCTGGTGCGCTACCTGAAGGCGGAGCTGCTGCTGGTGCTGGGCACGTCGTCGTCCGAGGCGGCGCTCCCCAGCCTGATTCAGAAGATGGAGCGCGCCGGGTGCGAAAAGTCGGTGGTGGGGCTGGTGGTGCCGACCGGGTACTCGTTCAACCTGGACGGCACCAACATCTACATGACCCTTGCCGCGCTGTTCATCGCGCAGGCCACGGGGACGCACCTGAGTTTCGGGCAGCAGCTGCTGCTGTTGGGCGTGGCGATGATCTCGTCCAAGGGCGCGGCGGGGGTGACGGGCGCGGGGTTCATCACGCTGGCGGCCACGCTCTCCATCGTCCCCTCGGTGCCGCTGGCGGGGATGACGCTCATTCTGGGCGTGGACCGCTTCATGAGCGAGTGCCGCAGCCTTACCAACTTCATGGGCAACGCCGTGGCGACCATCGTCGTGGCGCGCTGGGAGGGCGCGCTGGACCGCGACCGCCTGAGCGCCGCGCTGGACGGGCTGACGGAAGATCCGGAGGCGGTCATCGCCTGACGCCGGCGGTACGTCCGGCGTGATCATCTCCATCGTGAAAAGAGGCCCCGCGACCGTCGTCGCGGGGCCTCTTCGCTTGTACGGGGATGGACGAGGTCAATGCCATGTCGGAGAGGACATGGCATGAGGTGCGTTGAGCGGAGCGGAAGGGGCAGAAATGAAAGTTCTTGACCCGCCAATTCGGGCGCAGCATACTCTGTTGTGTCCGGCTCCCGTTTCGCGCATGGCTTGGCCATGAACGAGCCGCGCTTCATGAATGCCCCGCCTTTCAGATCTACCCCCAAGTACCAGCCGGACCGGGGCTCCATCTTCATTGCGGAGTCTGCAGAATGCATCAACCCGTAGTTGCGCTTCGCCGTGCGGTCATGTCGCTGGCCGCCATCTTCATCGCTTCGGTTCCGCTTGGCGGCCAATCTCAAGGCACCATCGACTGCTCTCCAGGCGGCCATGGAGCAGGTTGCGAAGTAAAGCTCGAGGCCGGGCAGAGTTCCGCACTTATTCGATTTCGGCCTACGATACTCGGTCCGACTACCTTCACCATCCGCGGTGGAGGTCTGAACGAGAAGGTCAGCTTGAACGGTGACATGACCGCGAACTTCCGGTGGATCGAGGCTGCTCCGCCGACCGACACCGTGCTCATCCTGGTTGAAACGGCGGGCGCTCCCATCGTGCAGTGGGACACGGTTCGCATCTACCCCCACGTCGCCGCGGCCCGTACTCTGGCATTGCAGGACAACCTCGCGCCATATGTCTGGATTCGAAATCAGTGGCTTCCGCTGACGCTCAGAATCGGGGTCGGGACAGCCCAGGGTGCACAGCTCACCCAAGCAGAGTGCGAGAAGGTCCGCTTCGCTCTTCAGCCCCTTCCCGACGGTGACGCATCACCGGATACGGGACGTGCCAGCTACTATCCGAACCGGTCAGGCTACACCTGCTTCGTGGAGCCGAGGTGGAAATTCGCCGAGGTGACTGGCCGGCAGGATCTTGGCATACGCGTGGGAGATGAGTCTGTCCGGATTCCCGGTGTCGCTCGCGAAGGTCCGCGCATTGCCGCCGGCATCGCCTGGTTCTCCCGCCACACCAGCAAAGATACGCGCTACTGCAATTCCTACAGTGACGATTTTGATGTCTGCAGTGAAGATCGCGTGTCATTTTCCGACTCGGTGAAAAAGACGCGGATGGAAACCCACGACAAAGAGTGGCAACCCTTCTTTGCCGTGGAGACGCCACCGTTCCTGGGGTGGGACCAATCCACAAACCCCATTGGACAGTATCTTCAGACGAATGTTCGCGTTGTCGCCGGTTCGACCTTTGTTGAACCGCAAAAGAATTTCTTCGTAGGATTGACGTTGCTTCCACTGCGAGCGACAGAGCTGGAGAGCCTGCCGCTCCAGCTTCAGGCGGCATGGCGATGGAACGGCGGATTCGTCGGTGGCTTGAGCGTCGACGGAAGTGGATTGATCAGCAATGCATTGAAGGCGCTGGGCGCACCGTTCTGATCGCGATCAACAGGCTTGAGGTGGGCCGGATTGTTCATCGGATCACGTTCTGCTGAAGGAGGAGAGCCCCGCGGCGATCTGTCGCGGGGCTTCTCTCATGCCCGGCCTTCATCCCGTCCGTCCCGCGCATGACGGGCTCCACCGGCCTGCCATGGGAGTACGCTTCCCGCCCCGCGGCGCACATCACCCGCAGGCGCGGGCAGACGAATGTTTCCGTGCTCTTGCCGGTCAATCCTGTCGGGATTAGGATGGTGTCATCCCACCCATCCATACCCGCCGGCCACCGTGCCGGCGGGCTGCGGCACCCTCCCGTCCACCGGAAGACTTCCCGATGAACAAGCTGAAGCTGGATCTCAACACCCTGGCCGTGCACACCTTTGCCGTCTCCCCCGCCGCGGGCGAAGCCAGCCTGCTGGCCGCGGGTGACTCGCTCTGGTGCACGCTGGCGGGAGCATGCCCCAGCTGGTTCATCTGCACGCAGGACCCGATCACGGACTGACGCTGCCGGTAATCAGCCTCGAGCCGATGCCGAACGCCCCGCGACGATTTCCGTCGCGGGGCGTTCGTTCATCCGTCCCCCTCCCCGGATCGGCTACCGTGCAGGCGGGGCGCGCTGTACTTTCCTGCTACGCTCCTCAATCGCCTCCGCCGCCGCTCTCATGGTCCTCATCATTACGCGCGCGCTGGGCCGGCGCGCTCCCCTGCTGGATGACTGGTCCGTGGACCTGCCGCCGGACGACGGCCGCGGCGAGGAGGGCGGCGGGCTTACGCTGCGCGAACTGATCGCGCGCGTCGTGCGCGCGGAGGTGGCCGCGTTCCGGCAGCGGCAGCGGCGCGACTCCCTGCTGCGCGTCCTGTCCCCGTCCGAGATCGACGACGCCGCCGCGCGCGGACGCGTGCTCCCCGGCGGCCGCCCCGCATCGCCCGAGGTAGACGAGGAAAGCGCCGTGGCCGTGGCGCTGAGCGGCTTTGAGGACGGGCTGTACCTGGTGGTGATCGACGGCACCGAGCAGCGGGACCTGGACGCGCAGGTGTTCGTCCGCCCCGACAGCCGCCTCACCTTTCTGCGCCTCACCTTTCTGGCGGGTGCCTGATGGATCCCAAGGAGATTCAGAGCGAACTCGCGCGCCAGCGCGCCCCCGGCGCCGTGATGAAGCGGCTGAAGTCGTCGCGCGGCATCATGGCCTCGGTCACCGGCCGCGCCCTGCCGGCCGGGGTGGGCGCGCTGGTGGAGGAGGCGTTCGGCCAGGAGGACGTCCACAAACGCTACCACTTCCTGAACGAGCACGTGGAGCGCATCGGCCCCGCGTTCATGGAGCTGGACGATGCCGGCCGGCGACGGCTGATGGAGGCGCTGCTCCCCGGCAAGGTGGCCGCCGCCGAGGCCGCGTGGGATCTGCTGGCTCTGCGGCCCTTTCAGACGGGGATGTCGCGGCTTCCCTTTCGCTCCCGCCACTCGCCGCCCACGCTGGCCCGGGTGCGCGGGCGCTGGCTGCTGCAGACGGCCATGCTGCTGGGCGAGTACGACGGCGACATCGCCTGGGTGGCCGCGTGGGCGCCGCACCTGGCGCAGTGGTGGGGCGCGGACGAGCTCGGCTGGCTGCTGGCGGGCGGAATGCAGGCGGGCGGCGCGGCGGGGGACGAGGTGTTCAACATCCTCCGCGCCTCCGCCGCGTGCGAGCACCCGGTGGGGCAGATGGGGCGGCACGTGGTGCGCGCCTTTCTGAGCTCCGCGCGCCCGGGCGCGTGGGAGTACGTGGAGCGCCTCCTCCTGGCCGCGCAGCGCCAGGAAGGGCTGCGGCAGGTGATTCTGGAAGCCGTGGATGAATCGCACCCGGACGCGTTCCGCCGCATGATCCGGCTGGTGCGCGACGAGAACCTGGGCCGCTTTTCGTCCGTCGTGCGCGCGATGGATACGTGGTTCGGATTCGCGTGGGACGGCGCCAGCGGGATCAAGGTGGATACGGTGCTGGATCGCGTATCCACCTTTCTGGACGACGCTTCCGCCCGCGACGCCGCGCTCGGCGAATCCGACGCGGAAACGGTGTACCTGGCGCTGTGGAGCACGGCGTTTCTGGACGTGGACGCGGCGGTGGCGCACGCCGCGCGGCTGATGTCGTCCCCGTCGGACGAGGTGCGCTTCGCCGCCGTGCACCTGCTCGGCCAATCGCTCTGGTCCGCTTCCCATCCGCACCTTCTGGCGGCGCTGCGCGATCCCAACCTGCGGGTGGCGGCGCGCGCGCTGGATCAGTTCAGCGGGGACGCGAGCGCGTACGTGGACGGCGCGGAGCTGTTTGCCGCGCTGGAATCGCTGCTGGCGCGCCTTCCCAAGCGGTCACAGACGGTGGGCGCGCTGGTGTGGCCGTGGACGGCCCGCAAGCTGGAGCGCACGCAGGTGGCGGCCGCCATGGGCGCCAACGCGGCCAACGTTCCGGCGGAGCGGATGCTTCCGTACGTCCGCGACATGGACCCGTTTCAGCGCGAGCACTTCATCTGCCGCATCGCCGGGGTCCGGCCGCGGTGGAGTTCCGGCCCGGCCCCGGAGCGGAAGAAGCTGACGGCGGAGCAGCGCGCGCTGGTGCTGGAGCTGCTGGGCGACACCTCCGCCGACGTGCGCGGCGCCGCCTTCCGCGCGATGGGGGACGGCGCGCCCGCGGCGGACGAGTCGGCGCGGCTGATCGATCTGCTTGCCCGCAAGCCGAGCGACCTGCGCTCGGGCGCGCTCCGGCGGCTGCGCGCGCTGCCCGACGCCGAACTGCTCGACGCCGCCGGCCGGCTGACCGGGGACGCGGACCCGCTGCGGCGGCTGGCCGGGCTGGAACTGCTGCGCGACGCGGCGGAGGGCGGACGCGCGGTGGACGAGGTGCGCGAGCGGATGCGCGCCTACCGCGCCTCGCACGACACCGTCTCCGAGCCGGAGGCCGCGCACCTGGACGCGGTTCTGGGCGCGTCGATGGAGGTGCCGGTGCTGGATGACGCGCTGGGCCTGGTTCCGGGCGCGGAGAGCCGCGTCTGGCCCGCGCCCGCGCGCCATGCCGTCACCGTGGACACGCGCGCCGCACAGGCCGCCATCGAGTCGCTCGCCGCGGTGGCCCTCGCCCACCAGACGGTGGAGGTGCGGGCGGCGACCGGGGGCGACACGTGGCTGCTGCTGGAGCGCGCCTATCAGATGATGCCTCCCCGCAACCCCGCCGCCATGCCGGACGCGGAGGAGAAGCTGCCGCTGCGCGACGTGTGGAAGGCGTGGCTGGCCGACCGCCCGGCCAACACCCGCGACGCGGACGGGATGGAGCTGTTCCGCGCGCTCCTGGCCGGCGACAAGGCGGCGGCGTGGAGCGGGCCCAACGCACGGCGGCTGATCGGTGCCGCGCCGTGGAACAGCGGCCGCGGGTTCCTCACCGGCGTGCTGGAGTGGTGCGCGTGGTGGCAGGCGCCCGCATCCGCCGCCGCCTTTCTGGTGGACGGGGTGGAGAACGCGATGGCGGACTTCACCCCCGCGGACCTGCGGGAGATGGCGGCGGAGCCGGAGCAGGCGCGCCACGTCAACGTTTTCCGCCGCAGCGCGGAGGCGGGCTACGAGCCGCGCGTGAACGCCGCGACCGCGTGGCTCGCCCGTCTGCGCTGGTGGCAGAGCGCGCGGCCGGAGGAGTTCTCCGCCGCGTCGGGGGCGTCGCGCATTCATGGAATCCTGCGCTGGTTCCGGCACCACACGGGCGGGTTTCTGGCGATGGATGTTTCGCTCGCCGACTTTCTGGCGGCGTACCGCGCCGGCGCGGCGGACCGGGACGATTTCATCACCCTGATCCTGGGACGGGCGAGCGGGGCCGGTCTTCCGCCCCTGATCCACGCCGTCTCATCCCGCAAGCCGCCGCCGGAACTGGCCGCGCACGCGGAGCTGCTGGACGCGGTGGAGGCGTGCCGGCGGCGCATCGTGGAAGTGGAGTGCGCCCGCGGCGACCGTCCGACGGAGGCCTCGCGCCACGCGCTCCATCTGCGCTGGACGGGCGGGCTGGAAACGCTGTCGCCCGCCCTTCCCGCGCTGGGCTCCACCAACTTCGCGCGGACGATGGGATGGACGCGGGACGGCGCCTCGCGGCAGGACACGCTGAGCCACCTGGTGCTGCGCTCCATCCCCCGCGCGGAGGACACGCACGACGCGTTCGCCGCCTGGGCCGCGGGCACCAGGCTCAAGCCCGCGAAGCTGGTGGAGCTTGCGCTGTACGCGCCGCAGTGGGCCGGGCACGTGGCGCACACGCTGGGCTGGCCGGGGCTGGATTCCGCGGTGTGGTGGATGGGGGCGCACACTAAGGACGACCGTTCGTGGTCGCTGAACGAACTCAAGGAGGTGTGGGCCGCGGAGGTGAGCGAGTACACGCCCTTGTCCGCCGCGGACCTCACGGAGGGCGCCGTGGATGTGGCGTGGTTCCGCGAGGCGCACGCGCGGCTGGGGGCGGAGCGGTGGAAGACGGTGGAGGCCGCGGCCAAGTACGGCTCCAGCGCGGGCGGGCACACGCGGGCCCAGCTCTTTGGCCGCGCGATGGGGGGCGTGGTGACGCGCGAGGAGCTCGCGGCGCGCATCGCGGACAAGCGCCACCAGGACTCGGTGCGCGCGGTGGGCCTGGTTCCGCTCCCGGCGGACGGGGAGCGTGCCGCGGAGCTTCTGGCCCGCTATCAGCTGCTGCAGCAGTATCGGCGGGAGAGCCGCAGGTTCGGCTCGCAGCGGCAGGCGAGCGAGGGGCGGGCGGTGGAGATCGGGATGGCCAACCTGGCGCGCACCGCCGGTTACCGCGATCCCCAGCGCCTGCAGTGGGCGATGGAGCGGGAAGCGGTGGCGGACCTGGCCGCCGGGCCGGTGGTCCGCGAGGTGGCGGGGGTGACCATCACCCTCTCCATCGGGGAGGACGGGACGCCGGAGCTGTCCGCGGCGCGCGGCGGCAAGGCGCTCAAGTCCATCCCCGCCGCGGTGGGCAAGGACCCGGAGGCGGCGGAACTCAAGGACCGGCTGAAGGAACTGCGGCGGCAGGCGTCGCGCGTGCGGGGCGCGCTGGAGGAGGCCATGTGCCGCGGCGACCTGTTCACCGGTGCGGAGCTCCGGGTTCTGCTGGGGCACCCCATCCTGCGCCCGGCGCTGGAGCGGCTGGTGTTCGTGGGGGACGAGGCGGCGGGCTATCCCGCACAGGGCGGGCTGGCGCTGCGGGGCGCGGACGGGGCGCTGCACGCGCTGGGCGCCGACGAGTCCGTTCGCCTGGCGCACCCGGACGACCTGTTCCGGCGCGGCGACTGGTCCGCGTGGCAGCGCGACTGCTTCCGCGCGGAGCGGGTGCAGCCGTTCAAGCAGGTGTTCCGCGAGCTGTATCCCATGGTGGATGCGGAGGCGGACTCCACCTATTCGCGGCGCTACGCAGGCCACCAGGTGCAGCCGCGGCAGGCGCTGGCGCTGCTGGGCGGGCGGGGCTGGGTGGCGCACCCGGAGGAGGGCGTGTCGCGCACCTTTCACGACGCCGGGCTGACGGCGCGGCTTGGTTTCCAGGAGGCGTTCTACACGCCGGCGGACATCGAGGGGCTCACGCTGGAGGTCGTCGTCTTCACGCGAAAGGGCGAGTGGAAGCACGTGCCGCTGGCGGAGGTGCCGCCGCGCGTCTTCAGCGAGGCCATGCGCGACCTGGATCTGGTGGTGAGTGTGGCGCACCAGGGCGGGGTGGACCCGGAGGCGACGGCGTCCACGGTGGAGATGAGGGCGGCGCTGCTGCGGGAAACGTGCGAGCTGCTGGGGATGGACAACGTGGAGGTGCAGGGGAGCCACGCCCTCATCCATGGCACGCGGGCGGACTACGCGGTGCACCTGGGGAGCGCGGGCGCCACGGTGCTGCCGGGGACGGCGCTGTTCATCGTGGCGGTGCACTCGCAGCACCGCGGGCGCATGTTTCTGCCGTTTGCGGATGATGATCCGCGGACGGCGGAGGTGATGTCCAAGGTGCTGCTGCTGGCGCGCGACCGGGAGATCAAGGATCCCCACATCCTCGACCAGATCCGCCTGGCCGCCCCGTCCGCCCCGCCGGCCGGGGGGCGGGAGTCACCGACATGAAGCAGCCGGGGAAGGGGATGACCGGGATCTTTTCTGCAATCGCGGGCGGTGATCTTGAAGCGGTTCGCAGTGCCCCCGCGGAGGATCTCAATACGCGGGACCGGGCCGGCGGCACGGCTCTGATGGCCGCGGTGCTTGCGGGGCGGCGGGACATGGCCGAAGCGGTGCTCGCCCGGGGTGCGGATGTAAACGCGAAGGACAAGCGTGGCTGGACCGCGCTTCACTTTGCCGCACAGGACTACCAGCTCGAGGTCGCGGGTCTCCTGCTGGATCATGGGGCAGACCCCAATGCGCAGGACGAGCACGGGAACGGTCCCCTGTCTCGTGCCACCTTCAACTCTCAGGGCCGGGGGGAAGTGATTCGGATGCTCCTCTCCAAGGGAGCTGATCCCCAGATCAAGAATGCGCACGGCGTTTCCGCCATCGATCTCGCGAACACGATTTCCAACTACGACGTCAAGCAGTTTTTCAACTGAACCACGTCCACCGGACGGACGACGGCCCCGCATCGTGCTTCGATGCGGGGCCGTTTGTCGTCGTTCCCGGGTGCGTTTCTGCTGCGGAAGGTTCTGCTCGTCGGCGGGCCGGGAGGCCCCTCCCCCGGCCCCTCCCCGTGCAAACTGCCGCACGGAGAGGGGAGAACGGCGGCCCGGCACCCGTCCCTGCGATGCGGTTGAAGCCCCGATCGTGGACGCGTCAGCGGCCCCGAGTCGGGGGTTCCCGCTGTTCGAGTGGCGGATTCATTCGCTCTCGACGGGCGGCGCCCGCGGTCAACGTGGGCCACCCGTTCGTGTGGCTATCCCCGCCGTCGTGGTGGATTCATCTGCTCGGCACGTGTCAGCGGATCAGCGGATCAGCGGATCAGCGGGCCGAGGACCCACATGGCGCCGATGATCACCACGATGCCGATCAGGTCCAGGATGATGCCGTAGCGCACCATGCGCATCAGCGGCACGTATCCGCTGCCGTACACGATGGCGTTGCACGGCGTGGACACCGGCAGCATGAAGCCCAGGCTGGACGCCATCGTGGCCCCCAGCGCGGGAATCAGCGGATCCACCCCCTGCGCCACGGCAATGCTGATCACCACCGGCACCACCATGTTGGCCGACGCCGTGTTGGACGTGGTCTCCGACACCATCACCGCCACGATCACCGACGCCGCCAGCAGCCCGAACTCACCGTGCAGCGGAATGACGCCCGTCAGCCCGCGACCCACGCTTTCCGCCAGCCCCGTCTGGAACGAGAGCACGCCCAGCGCAAACCCGCCGCCGTACAGCAGAATCACGCCCCAGTCGATCTTTGCGGCGTCCTCCCACGTGATCGCGCGCGCTCCGTCATTCCCGGGAAGGACAAAGAGCATGATGGCGCCGATCAGCGCCGCCGCGGACTCCGGCAGCCGCGCGCTCATCGCCTTGTAGACGGCGCTCGTCTCCCCCAGCGTCAGCGCGAACAATCCCGGCGTGATCCACAGCACCGCCGTCACCCCGAACGCGATCATCACCGACCGCTGCCCCGGCGTCCACGCCCCCAGCTCGGCGTGCGCGCGGCGGATGACCTCGGCGCTTTCGCCAAGCGTATCGATCCCGGCGGGCGAAAGGGCGTTCAGGTAGAGGTACAGGCAGATGAACAGCAGCACCACCACGGGAACGCCGATGGCCATCCACTCGAAGAAGGTGATCTCCTGGTGCAGCAGCCCGCGGATGAAGCCGATGCCGATCACGTTGGGCGGCGTGCCCACCGGCGTCGCCAATCCGCCGATGGAGGCGGCGAACGACGTCATCAGCATCAGTCCGGTGGCGTACCGCGGATCAACGGTGGGCTTGCCGTCCGCGGCGCCGGCCATCATCACCGACAGAATGGACATGCCGATGCCGAACATCATGGCCGTCGTGGCCGTGTTGGACATCCAGGCGCTGAGCGTGGCCGTCACCGCGCCGAACGCCAGCAGCACCCGCGACGGCCGCCCGCCGATCCAGCGCATGCCCAGCACCCCGTACGCCATCCGCCGGTCCAGCCCGTGAAGAAAGATGGCGCGCGCGATGATGAACGAGCCGATGAACAGAAAGATGAGCGGATCGGCAAACGGCGCGAACACCTCCTTCGCCGGCGCCACGCGCAGGATGATGGCGGCCGCCGCGCCCAGCAGTGCGGTGGCGGGCATGGGAAGCGCCTCGGTGATCCACAGGATGACCACGGCCGCCATCACCGCCGCCAGCCGGTGCGCCTCCGGCTTCATCCCCTCCATCGGCAGCAGGAGGATGATGACAAAGGCCAGCGGCGCCAGCACGAAGCCGGCGCGGTTGCGCAGCGCCTCGAAGCGCTCCTCACGCGGGGTGAGGACGTGGCGCACGGACGCGGGCGCGCCGGGGGAAGACGGAGAAATGTCAGTCACGGGGACGGGCGGATGGGCGTGCGGATGGAGAACGGCGGGCGCGCGCAATCTGCCGCCCCGCCCGCCGCCGCGCCATCGGTGCGGGGGAGCGGGACGCGGCGCTGTTCACCGGATCAGGCCGGCGCCCCGCTGCTGAAACCCCGGGCCGGCGGCGCGTAGCTCATGCAGCAGCGCTCCCGTTCCGTGCGGCGGGCCGACGCCGCGCGAAAGGTCGCCGCGGCGGATGCCTGTTCCAGAGTACGGCCCGAGGAAGCGTAGATCAGCAGCCGGGCGAACTCCGCGCGTTCGTCACGCGCGAGGGCTTCCAGCGCTCCCGGCGGGATCGGCTCTCCCACGACGCGCTCCTTCAGGTGGAGCCGCCACGCGAGCAGCTCCGGATGCGGACCGCCGCGCCGAAGTCCCTCCTGCAGCACCGCCACGCAGCGGCCGTACGCGGCATCCACGAACGGTTTCGGCAGATGATGAGCCGCGGCGGCTCCGGGATCGTTGGCCGCCACGTACAGCGCCGCGAGATCCAGCCGAAGATCCGTCGCGTCTGGTTCCTCCGCGAGCGCGAGCTCATACGCCCGCACGGCACCCACGATGTCGCCGCTGGCGTCGAGCGCGCGGGCGGCGTCGCGGCGGGTCATCAACGCGTCCCCGCACTGCCGGTGGTCCCACACCGCTGAGCGGCGCGGCGGCGCAGGGCCGCGAAGCGCTCTTCGCGCGGGGTGAGCACGTGGCGCACGGACGCGGGCGCGCCGGGGGAAGACGGAGAAATGTCAGTCACGGGGACGGGCGGAGGGGCGTGCGAATGGAGAACGGCGGGGCGGCCGCAATCTGCCGCCCCGCCCGCCACCGCGCCATCGGTGCGGGCGCGCGGTGGCGGGGCCCAGCTCCGGCAGCCTGTGCGCCGCCGGTCCGCACGGCGGGACGCATCCCGGGGTGCGCACCGAAGCGGCGGTCCAGCGCCGGAGCCGGACCGCGGATTCCACGGCGCGACCGGGTGCAGAGTCGTTTGTTTATCATCATCATTACGGCCGTAAATGCGCGATTGGACATCCATGACGCATGCAGTAGCGATCCTCCGATCCCCACGTCATGACCCCTCACGGGCGCCTCTCGCCCTTCGTCTGCAACACCCGTGGTTCCCGTCCGCTCCATAGGCGTTTTCCGCATCTCGTTCCACGACGGCTGTTTACGCTGGCGCGGGCCATCTCGCTCGCCGGGGGCGGGCTGTCGGCACGGCCGCCGGGACGGATGCTTGCGCTGTTCACTCCGTGAAAATTGCCTTGGCGGGATGCGTCATATGGCGCATCGGGAGCGCTTGCACGCCTGAATCTTTGTATCTATATTCGCCGCATCAACCCTCTTTACCAGTCTTGTTTTGCTGGACGCGCCACTTCCCCTGGAGAGTCACGCCCACGGGTACTCCGGCGCGGTTCTCCGTTGTGGCTATCCTTTGCAGACGATGTGATAGCAATCATCTGGCGCAGTCGCCCGCTGGCGGACGCGGCTGCGTCTGCTGAAAACCATCCTGAACCGAACCCAAGACGATGACAGAAGAACTCCTGCAGCTGAACGGCGTGCGGAAGGTGGATCCGGACGCGGAGCCGCTCATTCAGGTGATCCGTCCCTCCGTTCCGGGGCAGAACCTGGTGGAATGGCTGAACGAGAACGCCGACGACGTGCGCGACGGCGCGGCCGACCACACGCTCATCCTGTTCCGCGGATTTTCGGTGGAATCGCCCGCGCAGTTCGAGGAGGCCATTCAGTCGCTGGTGCCGGACCTGAACACCGAGTACGGCGACCTTTCGCACAAGGTGCAGAACACCAACTTCGTGCAGGAAGCCACGCCGTACCCGCCGGACCGCGCCATCCTGTTCCACAACGAGGCTTCCCACACGCCGGGCTGGCCGGAGCGCATCTGCTTCTTCTGCCAGGTGCCCGCCGCCGCCGAGGGCGAAACGCCCATCCTGCCCTGCGACAAGGTGCTGGACCGTCTGCCGGCCGACATCCGCACCGAGTTCGCCACGCGCGGGCTGCGCTACGTGCGCAACTTCATCCCCGGCCTGGACGTGCCCTGGGAGCGCTTCTTTGCGACCACCGACCGTGAAAATGTGGAGGAGCAGTGCCGCGCCAACGGCACGCAGTTCTTCTGGCGCGAGGACGGCGGCCTGCGCATCGAAACGGACCGCCCGGCCATCGTGCGGCACCCCCGGAGCGGCGAGGAGCTGTTCTTCAACCAGATCCTGCTGCACCACCCGGCGGTGCTGGACGAGGAAACGCGCGAAGACCTGCTGGCACTGTGCGACGGCGAGTTTCCCCGGTCGGTGACGTACGGCGACGGCACGCCCATTCCGGATGATGTGATCGAGCAGGTGCTGCAGGCCGAAGTGGATACGGCCATTGCGTTCGATTACGAGCCCGGCGACGTGGTGGTGGTGGACAACATCGCCTACGCGCACGCCCGCCGGCGCTACACGCCGCCCCGCTCCATCCGCGTGCTGCTCAGCCGCTTCGTGGGCGACGAAGTGCTGGCGTAGCACGGCCGTTTCCCAGCAGAACCGCGCGTTTCCGGCGCGCGGCCTCCCCCGCGGCAGAGCGGGGAAGGCCGCCGCCGGACGGGCGCGGACCTCCGCGGGAATGCGGGGCGCACCCGCGGTAAAGGTTGCGCAACAAAGTGCGGAGTGCGCCTTGACGGCGGTAAACAAGTAGCGTAACGTCATCCATCCCAGAAATACTGTCTGCGAAAGAGGGTTTGCGGCGGCTCCGCACTTCATGGGCTTTTCCGCAGGGAACAGCGTTGCATTCACTGCCCCTTTCTGAAGCCGACAGATCCTGAGCAGGAAGGCGGATTCGCGAATCCGCCTGCGAGTGCGGCGCTGCCGCACCCGTGGAGCCCGTCGTTTCCGCACGCCGGAGCGCGGCGGTACGGCCGGAGCATGGCCGCCGGGGCCGGTGCGCGACGCGTGCCGCCCGCGGAATGACTTTTCTGGACTCTCTTCGCGTCAGCGTGCATCCAATGTGAGCACACAGTGGCGTAAAACAATTTCAATGACGGGAAGATGCAGATGTCCGATACGGAAACGACTGGCGAAACGTACCGCGTCGTCATGAACCACGAGGAGCAGTACTCCATCTACGCCGCGGACCGCGAGCTTCCCGCCGGGTGGCGCGACGCGGGCCGCACCGGAACGCGCGAAGAGTGCCTGGCGTTCGTGGAAGAGGTGTGGACCGACATGCGCCCGCTGAGCCTGCGCGAGCGCATGGCCCAGGCCGGCGCGTAGCACTCCCGCGCCCCGCTCCGGGGCGGCGGGACGTGGGGGACGAGGGGTTTCGACGCGGGTCCGGGACGGGCCCGCGCGTCCAACGGCATCAGGAAGAGCGTCACATGGTCGACATGAACGAGCCCGGGCCGGCATCCGCCGCCGGCACCGCCCAGATCCGCCTTTCCGGCGTGGCCGTGGTCCAGGGCGAGCCCCAGGACGCGGACGATGCGCCGCACGCGGAACTGGGCGCGCTGATCAGCCGCGAGCGCCGCCGCCAGGCCGAGGCGCTGGCCGGGGCTCCCATCCCCGAAGCGGGCACCGGCGGGCGGGTGAACTGCGTGCTGTGCTTTGGCGTGGGCGGCCGTCCGGAGGAGACCGCGGGATGAACGGTCCGGTCGACACGGCCGCGGTGCGGCTGGCGCCCGGAACGGGCGTGGTGGGCAATCCGGAGCCGGTGGAACTGAGCGGGGCGGAGCGCCGCCGCGTGCTGAAAGAGTGGAACCGCACGGACGCCCCGTTCCCGGCCGGCACGTGCATGCACGAACTCTTTGAACAGCAGGTGCTGCGCACGCCGGACGCCCAGGCCGCCGTGTGCGGCACGCGGTCCCTGACCTACGCCGGGCTGAACGAGCGGGCCAACCGCCTCGCCCACCACCTGCGGGGCATGGGCGTGGGGCCGGAGGTGCGCGTGGCCGTGGGCTTTGCGCGCGGGCTGGACATGCTGGTGTCGCTGATGGCCGTGCTCAAGGCCGGCGGCGCGTACGTGCCGCTGGACCTGGCGTATCCCGCGGACCGCCTGGAGTTCATCCTGCGCGACGCGCGGGCGGCGGTGCTGCTGACACACGAGGCGTCGCGCGCGCTGCTCCCCGTGCCGGACGGGCTGCGCGTGCTGAGCGTGGACCTGGCCGCGGACGACATCGCGCGGGAACGCGCGGACAACCCGCAGAGCGGCGTCGCGGCGCGCAACCTGGGCTACCTGATCTACACCTCGGGGAGCACGGGCGTACCCAAGGGCGTGGCCATCGAGCACGAGAGCGCGGTGGTGCTGCTGGCGTGGGCGTCGGCGCTGCACACGGCGGAGGAACTGGGCGGCATGCTGGCCTCCACCTCCATCTGCTTCGACCTGTCCATCTACGAACTCTTTCTGCCGCTTTCCCTGGGCGGCCGCTGCATCATCGTGGAGAACGCGCTGGCCCTGCCGACGTGCGCGGCGGCGGACCAGGTGCGGCTCATCAACTCCGTTCCCAGCGCCGCGGCCACGCTCCTCAAGACGGGCGGCATTCCCGCGGGCGTCACCACCGTCAACCTGGCGGGCGAGCCGCTGCGCACGGAGATCGTGGACGCGCTCTACGCGCGGGGCGTTCAGCGCGTGTACGATCTGTACGGCCCGTCGGAAGACACCACCTACAGCACCTTTACGCTGCGGCGCGCGGGTGCCCCGGCCACCATCGGCCGGCCCATCAGCAACACGCGGGCGTACGTGGTGGACGAGGCGCTGCGCCCGGTGGCGGTGGGATCGATCGGCGAGCTGTACCTGGCGGGGCTGGGGCTGGCGCGCGGCTACCTGGGGCGTCCCGGGCTGACGGCGGACCGCTTCATCCCCGATCCGTTTTCCGCGGGGCCCGGCGGGCGCATGTATCGCACCGGCGACCGGGTGAAGTGGACGGAGGACGGCGAGCTGGAGTACCTGGGGCGCCTGGACCACCAGGTAAAGATCCGCGGATTCCGCGTGGAGCTGGGGGAGATCGAGAGCGCCATGCGCCGCTTTGCCGGGGTGCGCGACTGCGTGGTGGTGGCGCGCGAGGACGAGCCGGGCGACAAGCGTCTCGTAGGATACCTGACGGGCGCCGCCGACGTGGACGCGCTGCGCGAGCAGCTGCGCCGCACCCTTCCCGCGCACTTCGTCCCCTCCGCCTTCGTGGCGCTGGACGAGATGCCGCTGACGCCCAACGGCAAGCTGGACCGCAAGGCGCTCCCCGCGCCGGCGATGACCTCCGCCGAGGCGTACGTGGCGCCGCGCACGCCGGTGGAAGAGGTGCTGGCCGGAGCGTGGGCGGAGGTGCTGGGCGTGGCGCGGGTGGGCGTGGACGACAACGTCTTCGACCTGGGCGCGCACTCGCTGCTGGCCACCCGCGTGGTGGCGCGCGTGGCCGAGGTGTTCGGCGTGGAGATGACGGTGCGCGCGGTGTTCGAGGCGCCCACCGTGGCACTGCTGGCCGGGCGTGTGGACGCCGCCCGCCGCGCGGACGCGCCCCGGCTTCCCGCCCTGGTGCCGGTTGAACGGAGCGTGTCGCCGCCGCTCTCGTTCGCGCAGGAAGGGCTGTGGTTTCTGGACCGCGTGCAGCAGGCGCCCGCCTCGTACAACGTGCCGGTGGAGATGCGCATCTCCGGGCCGCTGAATGTGCCGGTGCTGGCGCGCGCGCTGGGGGAGATCATCCGCCGCCACGAGGTGCTGCGCACGGTGTTCCAGGACCGCGCGGGCGAGCCGGTGCAGGTCATCAACCCCTTTATCGGCTTCCATCTTCCCGTGGAGGACCTGTCCGCGCTGGATGGGGAGGAGCGTCGCGCCGCGGCGTCCCGCCGCGCCGCGGAGGAGGCGGCGGTGCCGTTCGACCTGGCCGCGGGGCCGCTGGTGCGCGGCCGCGTGCTGCGGCTGGCGGATGACGAGCACGTGCTGCTGCTGAGCCTGCACCACGCCGTGACCGACGGGTGGAGCATGGACGTGCTGTACCGCGAACTGGGCGACCTGTACGCCGCGTACCTGGACGGGCGCGAGTCGCCGCTGGCGGAACCGGCGCTGCAGTACGCCGACTACGCGGCCTGGGAGCGCGCCTGCCTGCGCGGCGAGGTGATGGACGCGGAGCTGGCGTGGTGGAAGGCGCGGCTGGAGGGTGCGCCCGCCCTGCTGGAGCTGCCCACGGACCATCCCCGCGCCACGGCGCGCGGCTTTGGTGGCGCGCGAGAGACGGTGGATTTTCCGCCGGAGCTGGCGGAGCGGCTGGAGGCGCTGGGCCGCGCCACGGGCGGATCGCTGTACATGGTGCTGATGGGCGCCTTTCAGGTGCTGCTGGGGCGGTACGCGGGGAGCGACGACGTGGTGGTGGGCAGCCCCATCGCCGGGCGCACGCGCCGCGAACTGCAGGAGATGATCGGCTTCTTTACCAGCACGCTGGTGCTGCGCACGGACCTGGGCGGCGACCCGGCGTTCCGCGAGGTGCTGCGCCGCGTGCGCGACGTCACGCTGAGCGCGTACGAGCACCAGCAGACGCCGTTCGAGGCGGTGGTGCGCGCCCTTCATCCCGGGCGCTCGCTCAGCCACTCGCCGGTGTTTCAGGTGATGATGGTGCTGCAGACCGGCGGCCCCGGCCCCCTGCTGCCCGGGATGACGGCGACCGTGCGCGAGAACCATCCGCAATCGGCCAAGCTGGACCTTACGCTCTCCTTCATCCGCGGGGCGGACGGGCTGCGCGCGGACCTGGAGTACCGCACCGACCTGTTCGAGCGCGGCACCGTCCAGCGCATGCTGCGCCACCTGCACAACCTGCTGGATCAGGTGTCGGCGAACGCGGACGTGCGCATCGGCGAACTGGCGCTGCTGGACGACGCCGAGCGCGCGGTTGTGGTGGATGAGTGGAATCGGACGGACGCGCCGTATCCGGCGGATGCCTGCATCCACACGCTGTTCGAGGCGCAGGTTGCCCGCACGCCCCATGCCTTGGCTGCGACGGACGGCACGCAGTCGGTGACGTACGCGGAGCTGGATGCGCGGGCGAACCGCCTGGCGCGCCACCTCGTCGCGCTGGGCGTGGGGGCGGAGACGCGCGTGGCAATCGGCTTGGCGCGCGGCGTGGAGATGCTGGTCGCGATGATCGCCGTCCTCAAGGCGGGCGGCGCGTACGTGCCGCTGGATCCCGCGTATCCCGCGGACCGGCTCGCGTTTACGCTGCGCGATGCGCGCGTCGCCGTGATGCTGACGCAGGAGTCGCTGCGCGGATCGCTGCCGGTGGAGAACGGCGTGCGCGTCGTCTCGGTCGATGAACCCGCTTCCGCTGCGGCGATCGCGGCGGAATCGGCGGATGGGCTCGGGAAGCGGGCGGATGCACGGAGCTTGGCCTACCTGATCTACACGTCCGGCAGCACGGGCGTCCCCAAGGGCGTCGCGATCGAGCACGAGAACGCCGTCGCGCTCCTCACCTGGGCGGCGGACCTGCACACCGCGGAGGAACTGGGCGGGATGCTCGCCTGCACCTCCATCTGCTTCGACCTTTCCGTCTACGAGCTGTTCCTGCCGCTCTCACTCGGTGGGCGCGTGATCATCGTGGAGAACGCGCTGGCGCTCCCGTCCTCCCCCGCCGTGGCGGACGTGCGGCTGCTGAACACGGTGCCCTCCGCGGCCTCGGCGCTGCTGGCGTCTGGCGGCATTCCGGCCGGTGTGACGACCGTCAACCTCGCTGGCGAGCCGCTGCGCACGGAGCTGGTGGATGCACTGTACGCGCATGGAATCCAGCGCGTGTACGACCTGTACGGCCCGTCGGAGGACACGACGTACAGCACGTGGACGCACCGGCTGGCCGGCGCCGCGCCGACCATCGGACGGCCGATCAGCAACACGCGGGCGTACGTGCTGGATGCGGGGCAGCGGCCGGTTCCCGTCGGCGTCGCCGGCGAACTGTTCCTCGCGGGACGCGGGCTGGCGCGCGGCTACCTGGGACGCGCCGCGCTGACCGCCGAGCGCTTCATCCCCGATCCCTTCACGACGGCGCCGGGCGAGCGGATGTACCGCACGGGGGACCGCGTGCGCTGGACATCCACCGGAAACCTGGAATACCTGGGCCGCGTGGACGCGCAGGTAAAGGTGCGCGGCTACCGCATCGAACTGGGCGAGATCGAAACGGCGCTGCGCCGCCACGACGCCGTGCGCGACTGCGTGGTCGTGGCCCGCGAGGACGTGCCGGGGGAAAAGCGGCTGGCCGCGTACGTGGCGGGCGAGGTGGAGGCGGAGGCGCTGCGGGCGCACCTTCGGCAGAGCCTGCCGGAGTACATGGTGCCCGCCGCGTTCGTCATCCTGCACGCGCTGCCGCTGACACCCAACGGCAAGCTGGACCGCAAGGCCCTTCCCGCGCCGGAGTTCGCCGCGGAGAGCGCGGGCTACACCGCGCCGCGCACCCCGGTGGAAGCGGAGCTGGCCGGCATCTGGGCCGAAGTGCTGGGCGTGGAGCGCGTGGGGGTGACGGATGACTTCTTTGCGCTGGGCGGGCACTCGCTGCTGGCCACGCGCCTGGTGTGGCGCATCCGCGAATCGATGGAAGGGGAGCTGGATGTCGTCACCCTCTTCAACGCGCCGACCATCGAGGCCATTGCGCCGGGACTGTCGCCGCGCCGCTCGCGTCGCGCGGTTGACGCGCCGGTGCGCCGCGCCGGCAGCAGCCGCCTGCTGGAAATGCTGGACGACATGGGCGACGACGAGCTGGACCGCCTTCTGGAAGCACACCCCGACCTGCAGCCTCTTCGATGACGGTGCCGCCCCCGCCCGCCGCGCTGTCGCTGGCCGAAAAGCAGGAGCGCATCCGCCGGCTCCTGCTGGAGCGCATCAGCCGGACACGCACTGAGCCCGCCTCGTTCGCGCAGGAGCGGCTGTGGTTCGTGGACCGCATGCAGAACGCGGGCGCCACGTACAACATGCCCGAGGCGCTGCGCCTGCGCGGCGCGCTGAACGCGCCCGCGCTGGAGCGTGCGCTGGGCGAGGTGGTGAACCGCCACGAGGCGCTGCGCACCACGCTGGCCGAGGTGGACGGCACGCCCATGCAGGTGATTCGCCCGTTCAGCGGCTACACGCTGCCGGTGCGCGACCTGCGCGCGCTCCCCGCCGCGGAGCGCGAGGCCGAGGTCAGCCGCTCCGCGGATGCGGATGCCGCGCGGCCGTTCGACCTGGCGGCGGGCCCGCTGTTCCGCGCGGAGCTGCTGCGTCTGGCGGATGACGAGCACGTGCTGCTGCTGTGCCTGCACCACGTGGTGAGCGACGGATGGAGCATGGGCGTGCTCTTTCGCGAGCTGTGGGCGCTGTACGGCGCGTTTGCGGACGGGGCCCCCTCGCCGCTGGGCGCGCTGCCGCTGCAGTACGCGGACTTTGCGGCGTGGCAGCGCCGGGAGCTTCGCGGCGACGCGCTCAACACGCAGCTGGCGTACTGGAAGCGGCGCCTGGCTGGCGCGCCCGCGCTGCTGGAGCTGCCCACGGACCATCCGCGCCCGGCGGTGCAGCGCCAGGACGGCGCCAGCGAGCACATCGCGCTTTCCGCCGCGCTGGTGGAGCGGCTGCAGGCCGTGGCCCGCCGCGAGGGCGCCACGCTGTACATGGTGGTGCTGGGTGCCTTTCAGGTGCTGCTCGGGCGGTACGCGGGGACGGAGGACGTGGTCGTGGGCAGCCCGTTCGCGGGCCGCGCCGACGCGGAGATCGAGGAGCTGATCGGCTTCTTTGTCAACACGCTGGCCATGCGCACGGAGCTGCGCGGCGACCCGTCGTTCCGCGAAGTGATCGGACGGGTGCGCGCCGCCACGCTGGAGGCGTACGCCCACCAAGACGTGCCGTTCGAGCGCCTCGTGGCCGAGCTGCAGCCGGAGCGCACGCCGGGCATTTCGCCGCTGTACCAGGTGGTCTTTACGCTCAACGAAGGCGCGCGCGGCGGCGCCGGAACCGTCCACGGGCTGCAGATGTCGCCCGTGGACGCGCGCATCGTCACCAGCAAGTTCGATCTGCTTCTCGCGCTCACGCCGGACGGGGGCGGGCTGGCGGGGGAGATGGTGTACCGCACCGACCTCTTCGACGCGCGGACCATCCGGCGCATGGGCGGCCACCTGGTGCGCCTGCTGGAGCAGGTGGCGGCGGACGCGGACGTGCGCATCTCCCGCATCGCGCTGCCGGACGCCGCGGAGCGCGCGATGGTGGTGGAGGAGTGGAACCGCACGGAAACCTCGTATCCATCGCACGCCTCCATCCACCGTCTCGTGGCGGAGCAGGCGCGGCGCGCGCCGGACGCGGTGGCGGTCGTCGCGGGCGGCGAATCGCTGGCGTACGGCGAACTGAACGCGCGCGCCAACCGCCTCGCGAATCATCTGCTCAGCCTGGGCGTGACGCCCGAGGCGCGGGTGGGGCTGTGCGTGGAGCGCGGCGCGGAGATGATCGTCGCCATGCTCGCCATTCTCAAGGCGGGCGCGGCGTACGTGCCGCTGGACCCGGACTATCCCGCCGAGCGCCTGGCGTTCATGCTGGCGGACAGCGGCGTGCGCGTGCTGCTGACGCAGGAAAGCCTGCGCGGATCGATCGGCGGCGCGGGGCTGCGCGTGGTGAGCGTGGACGGCGACCGCGAGTCCATCGCCGCGGCGCGCGCGGACGATCCGGGGATGGAGACCGGGCCGCGCGGGCTGGCGTACGTCATCTACACCTCCGGCAGCACGGGAACGCCCAAGGGCGTGGCGGTGGAGCACCGCTCCGTCGTGCGGCTGGTGTGCGGCACGGACTACGTGCGGTTCGGCGCCGGAGACTGCGTGGGACAGGGGTCCAACGCGGCGTTCGACGCGGCGACGTTCGAGGTCTGGGGCGCGCTGCTGAACGGCGGGCGGCTGGTCGTCATCCCGCGCGACGCCGTGCTCTCGGCCCGGGCGCTGGACGAGACGATCCGTGCGCACGGCATCACCATCCTCTTTCTGACCACGTCGCTGTTCAACGGCATCGCGCGTGAGCGGCCGGAGGTGTTCCGCCCGCTCGGCACGCTGGTATTCGGCGGCGAGGCGGCGGACCCGGTGGCGGTGCGGCGCGTGCTGCGGGCCGGCGCTCCGGCGCGGCTGGTGAACGGGTACGGGCCCACGGAAAACACCACCTTCAGCGCGGCGCACCGCGTGGAGGCGCTGGCGGACGACGCGGCCTCGGTGCCCATCGGCCGCACCATCGCGCACTCCACCCTGCTGGTGCTGGATGACGCCCTGCAGCCCGCGCCCATCGGCGTGCCGGGCGAGCTGTACGTGGGCGGGCACGGCGTGGCGCGCGGCTACCTGGGCCGCGCGGCGCTGACGGCGGAGCGCTTCGTCCCCGATCCGTTCAGCGCCGAGCCCGGTGCGCGGATGTACCGCACGGGGGACCGCGTGCGGTGGACGTCCGCGGGCGTGGCGGAGTACCTGGGCCGCCTGGACGGCCAGGTGAAGGTGCGCGGATTCCGCATCGAGCTGGGCGAGATCGAAGCCGCGCTGGGCGGTCATCCGCACGTGGCGGAATGCGCGGTGGTGACGCGGATGGACGGGGCGGGGACGCTGCAGATCGTCGCCTACGTCACCGGCGGCGCGGACGCGGAGGAGCTGCGCGCGCACCTGCGGCGGACGCTGCCGGAGTACATGGTGCCCGCCGCGTTCGTGGCGCTGGACGCGCTCCCCATCACCCCCAACGGCAAGCTGGACCGCCGCGCGCTGCCGGACCCGGACTTCGCCGCCCACGCGGACGCGTACGCCGCGCCGCGCACCCCGGCGGAAGAGGTTCTCGCCGGGATCTGGGCGGAGGTGCTGGGCGTGCCGCGCGCCGGCGTGCATGACGATTTCTTTGCCCTCGGCGGGCACTCGCTGCTGGCCACGCGCGTCGTCTCCCGCATCCGCGCCGTGTTCGGCGTGGAGCTGCCGCTGCGCGACCTGTTCGAGGCGCCCGCTGTCGCCCGCGTGGCGGAACGGGTGGAGGCGCTGCGCCGCGCGGGAGTGCCGCAGCTGCCGCCCGTCGTCGCGGTGGAGCGGACGGGCGGGCTGCCGCTGTCGTTTGCGCAGGAGCGGCTGTGGTTTCTGGACCGCATGGAGCCGGACAGCCCGTTCTACAACGTCCCCGCCGCGGTGCGGCTGGGCGGCGCGCTGGACGTGGCGGCGCTGGAGCGCGCGCTGGGCGAGATCGTTCATCGCCACGAGGCGCTGCGCACCGTGTTCCGCGAAGAGGGCGGCGCGCCGGTGCAGGTCATCACCCCGTTCACCGGCTTTTCGCTGGGCGTGGGCGACCTGTCGGGGCTGGCGGATGACGAGCGCGAGGCCGAGGTGCGCCGCCACGCCGCCGCGGAGGCCGCGCGCCCGTTCGACCTGACGGCCGGGCCGCTGTTCCGCGCCGGGCTGCTGCGTCTGGCGGATGACGATCACGTGCTGCTGGTCTCCATCCACCACGTGGTGAGCGACGGATGGAGCCTGGGCGTGCTCTTTCGCGAGCTGTGGACGCTGTACGGCGCGTTTGCGGAGGGCCGCCCGTCGCCGCTGGCCGCGCTGGCGCTTCAGTACGCGGACTATGCGGTGTGGCAGCGGCAACAGCTGCGCGGCGAGGTGCTGGACGGGCAGCTGGCGTACTGGCGCCAGGCGCTGGCCGGCGCGCCCGCGCTGCTGGAGCTGCCCACGGACCATCCGCGTCCCGCCGTGCAGAGCTACCGCGGCGCCAGCGAGCCCGTGGAGCTTTCCGCGGAACTCGTGGACCGGCTGCGATCGGTGGCGCGCCGCGAGGGCACCACGATGTACATGCTGATGCTGGGCGCCTTTCAGGTGCTGCTGGGCCGGTACGCGGGGACGGAGGACGTGGTCGTGGGCAGCCCCATCGCCGGGCGCACGCGGCCGGAGGTGGAGGGGCTGATCGGCTTTTTCGTCAACACGCTGGTGCTGCGCACGGACCTGGGCGGCGACCCCACGTTCCGCGACGTGCTGCGCCGCGTGCGCGACGTGACGCTGGGCGCGTACGCGCACCAGGACGTGCCGTTCGAGCGCCTCGTGGCCGAGCTGCACCCGGACCGCAGCCTGAGCCGGTCGCCGCTGTTTCAGGTGATGTTCGCGCTCAACGAGATCGCGGAGCCGGCGGGCGGCGTGCCCGCGCTGCGCATGGCCCCGGTGGAGGTGGAGAGCGGCACCAGCAAGTTCGACCTGCTGCTGGCGCTGGCGCCGGACGGCGACGGGCTGGCGGGAGAGGTGTCGTACAGCACCGACCTGTTCGGCGCGGAAACCATCCGGCGGATGGCGGGGCACCTGCGCCGCGTGCTGGAGCAGGTGGCGGCGGACGCGGACGTGCGCGTTTCCCGCATCGCGCTGCCGGACGCAGCGGAGCGCGCGCGAGTGGTGGAGGAGTGGAACCGGACGGAGACCACGTATCCGGCGGACGCGACGGTGCACGCGCTCTTTGCCGCGCAGGCGGAGCGCGCGCCGGACGCGGTGGCGGTGATCGCGGACGGCCAGCCGGTGACGTACGGCGAGCTGAACGCGCGCGCCAACCGCTTGGCGAACCACCTCATCAGCCTGGGGGTGACGCCGGAGGCGCGGGTGGGGCTGTGCCTGGAGCGCGGCGCGGAGCTGCTGGCCGCCATCCTGGGCATTCTCAAGGCCGGCGCCGCGTACGTGCCGCTGGACCCGGAATATCCGCGCGAACGGCTGGCCTTCATGATCGCGGACAGCGGCGTGCGCGTGCTGGTGACGCAGGCGAGTCTCCGCGGTTCGGTGGATGACGGCGTCGTCCGGGTCGTGAGCATCGACGAGGAGCGCGACACGATCGCCGCGGCGCGGGCGGATGATCCGCGCGTGGAGACCGGGCCGCGCGGGCTGGCGTGCGTCATCTACACCTCCGGCAGCACGGGAACGCCCAAGGGTGTGGCGGTGGAGCACCGTTCCGTCGTGCGCCTGGTGCGCGGCACGGACTACATGACGCTGGATGCAGGCAACCGCATCGGCCAGGCATCCAACGCGGCGTTCGACGCGGCCACGTTCGAGATCTGGGCGGCGCTGCTCAACGGCGGCGCGCTGGTCGTCATCCCCCGCGAGGTCGCCCTTTCCGCGGAGGCGCTGGCGGACGCGATCCGGGTGAACGCCATCAACACGCTGTTCCTGACCACCTCGCTGTTCAACGGCATCGCCCGCGAGCGGCCGGACGTGTTCACCCCGCTGGCGACGGTGATGTTCGGCGGCGAGGCGGCGGACCCGGTGGCCGTACGGCGCGTGATGGCGGCGGCGGATGCGCCCCGTCTGCTGAACCTGTACGGGCCCACGGAAAACACCACGTTCAGCTCGTGGCACGATCCCGCGGGGCTGGCGGACGACGCGGCCACGGTGCCCATCGGCCGCGCGGTGGCGCACAGCACGCTGCTGGTGCTGGATGACGCGCTGGAGCCGGCGCCCATCGGCGTGCCGGGCGAACTGTACGTGGGCGGGCACGGCGTGGCGCGCGGCTACCTGGGCCGCGCGGCGCTGACTGCGGAGCGCTTCGTCCCCGATCCGTTCAGCGCGGAGCCGGGCGCGCGGATGTACCGCACCGGCGACCGCGTGCGGTGGACGTCCGCCGGGGCGACGGAGTACCTGGGCCGCCTGGACGGCCAGGTAAAGGTTCGCGGATTCCGCATCGAGCTGGGCGAGATCGAGGCGACGCTGGGCCGGCACCCGCAGGTGGCGGAGTGCACGGTGACCACGCGCGTGGACGCGGCCGGCACGCGGCAGATCGTGGCCTACATCGTGGGCGCCGCGGACGCGGAGGAACTGCGCGCGCACCTGCGGCGGACGCTGCCGGATTACATGGTGCCCGCCGCCTTCGTGGCGCTGGAATCCATCCCCATTACGCCCAACGGCAAGGTGGACCGCCGGGCGCTGCCGGACCCGGACTTCGCCGCGCAGGCCGACGCGTACGCCGCCCCGCGCACCCCGGCGGAAGAGGTTCTCGCCGGGATCTGGGCCGAGGTGCTGGGCGTGCCGCGCGCGGGCGTGCACGACGATTTCTTTGCGCTCGGCGGGCACTCGCTGCTCGCCACGCGCGTGGTGTCCCGCGTGCGGGCCGTGTTCGGCGTGGAGCTGCCGCTGCGCCAGCTGTTTGAGGCGCCCACGGTGGCGCGCGTGGCGGAGCGGGTGGAGGCGCTGCGCCGCGCGGGGCTGCCGCAGCTTCCGCCGGTGGTGCCGGTGGAGCGTAACGGCGGGCTTTCGCTGTCGTTTGCGCAGGAGCGGCTGTGGTTTCTGGATCGCATGGAGCCGGACGGCGCCTCGTACAACGTGCCCGTCGCGGTGCGGGTGGAGGGCGCGCTGAACGCGGCCGCGCTGGAGCACGCGCTGGGCGAGGTGGTCCATCGCCACGAGGCGCTGCGCACGGTGTTCCCCGAGGCGAACGGCGCCCCGGTGCAGGTCATCAACCCCTTTGCCGGCGTCTCGCTTCCCGTGGTGGAGGTGGATGGCGAGGCGGAGGTGCGGCGGATGGTGGGCGAGGCGGCGGCGCGGCCGTTCGATCTGGCGGCCGGCCCGCTGGTGGTGGCCGCGCTGCTGCGGCTGGCGGATGACGACCACGTGCTGCTGGTGTGCATGCACCACATCGTCACCGACGGGTGGAGCCTGCCGGTGCTGTTCCGCGAGCTGTGGACGCTGTACGACGCGTTCACCGCCGGGCGCGCGTCGCCGCTGGCCCCGCTGGCGGTGCAGTACGCCGACTTCGCGGTGTGGCAGCGCCAGCAGCTTCGCGGCGACGCGCTACACCGGCAGCTGGCGTACTGGACGGAGCGGCTGGGAGATGCGCCGCCGCTGCTGGAGCTGCCCACGGACCGCCCGCGCCCGGTGATGCAGAGCTACCGCGGCGGGCACGAGCCGGTGCATATCCCCGCGCATGTGGTGGAGCGCTTGGGCGCGCTGGCCCGGGCCGAGGGCGCCACGCTGTACATGGTGCTGCTGGGCGCGTTTCAGGTGCTGCTGGGCAAGTACGCCGCGACGGACGACGTGGTGGTGGGCAGCCCCATCGCGGGACGCACGCGCCGCGAGGTGGAGGAGCTGATCGGCTTCTTCGTCAACACGCTGGTGCTGCGCACGGACCTGGGCGGCAACCCCACATTTCGCGAGGTGGTGCGCCGCGTCCGCGACGTGACGCTGGGCGGGTGGGAGCACCAGGAGCTGCCCTTTGAGCGGCTGGTGGAGGCGCTGCAGCCGGAGCGCTCGCTGAGCCACGCGCCGGTCGTGCAGGTGACGTTCGCGCTCAACATGGACCACGCGGGCGACGACGGCGCCGGTCCGCGCACGCGCCCGGTGGAGATGGAGATCGCCACCACCAAGTTCGACCTCTCCCTGGCGCTGGCGCCGGACGGCGACGCGGTGCACGGCGAGATGGAGTACGCGTCGGACCTGTTCGACCGCGCCTCCATCGTGACGATGCTGGACCGCCTGTACCGCGTGCTGGATCAGGTGACGGCGGATGCGGACGTGCGCATCGGCGAGCTGGACCTGCTGGACGACGCCGAGCGCGCGGTGGTGGTGGATGAGTTCAATCGCACCGAAGCGCCGTATCCGGCGGACGCCTGCATTCACACGCTGTTCGAGGCGCAGGCCAGTCGGACGCCGCATGCGATGGCGGCGACGGACGGCACGCAGTCGGTGACGTACGCGGAGCTGGATGCACGGGCCAACCGCCTGGCGCACCACCTCGTCGCGCTGGGCGTGGGTGCGGAGACGCGCGTGGCGATCGGGCTGGTGCGCGGCGTGGAGATGCTGGTCGCGATGATGGCCGTCCTCAAGGCGGGCGGGGCGTACGTGCCGCTGGACCCCGCGTATCCCGCGGACCGCCTCGCGTTTACGCTGCGCGACGCACGCGTGGCCGTGATGCTGACGCAGGAGTCGCTGCGCGGATCGCTGCCGGTGGAGGACGGCGTTCGCATCGTCTCGGTCGATGAAGCCGTCACGGCGGCGGCGATCGCGGCGGAATCGGCGGATGGGCTCGGGAAGCGGGCGGATGCGCGTAATCTCGCGTATCTGATCTACACGTCCGGCAGCACGGGTGTCCCCAAGGGCGTCGCGATCGAGCACGAGAATGCCGTCGCGCTGCTGACCTGGGCGACGGATCTGCACACGGCGGAGGAACTGGGCGGAATGCTCGCCTGCACCTCCATCTGCTTCGACCTTTCCGTCTACGAGCTGTTCCTGCCGCTCTCGCTCGGCGGACGGGTGATCATCGTGGAGAACGCGCTGGCGCTTCCCACGGCTCCCGCGATCGCGGAGGTGCGGCTGCTGAACACCGTCCCCAGCGCCGCGGCGGCGCTGCTGGCCAACGGCGGCATCCCGGCGGGCGTATCGACCGTCAACCTGGCGGGCGAGCCGCTGCGCACGGAGCTGGTGGATGCACTGTACGCGCATGGAATCCAGCGCGTATACGACCTGTACGGCCCGTCGGAGGACACGACGTACAGCACGTGGACGCACCGCCTCGCAGGCGCCGCGCCGACCATCGGTCGGCCGATCAGCAACACGCGGGCGTACGTGCTGGATGCGGGGCAGCGGCCGGTTCCCGTCGGCGTCGCGGGCGAGCTGTACCTCGCCGGACGCGGGCTGGCGCGCGGCTACCTGGGACGCGCGGCGCTGACGGCGGAGCGCTTCATCCCCGATCCCTTCACGACGGCGCCGGGCGAGCGGATGTACCGCACGGGGGACCGCGTGCGCTGGACATCCACCGGAAATCTGGAATACCTGGGCCGCGTGGACGCGCAGGTAAAGGTGCGCGGCTACCGCATCGAACTGGGCGAGATCGAGACGGCGCTGCGCCGCCACGACGCCGTGCGCGACTGCGTGGTCGTGGCGCGCGAGGACGCGCCGGGCGAGAAGCGTCTGGCCGCGTACGTGGCGGGAGAGGTGGATGCGGACGCGCTGCGGGCGCACCTGCGGCAGAGCCTGCCGGAGTACATGGTGCCCGCCGCGTTCGTCATCATGAACGCGCTGCCGCTGACGCCCAACGGCAAGCTGGACCGCAAGGCGCTTCCCGCGCCGGAGTTCGCGGGGACGGCGGACGCGCTTCCGCCGCGCAACGCGCTGGAGCACAAGGTGGCCGAGGTGTGGCGGGAAGTGCTGGGCGTGCCCGCGCCGGGCGTGACGGACAACTTCTTTGACCTGGGCGGAACCAGCCTGCTGCTGTACCGCGTGTTCAGCAGCCTGCGGGAGATCAAGGGCGGGCTGAAGATGGTGGACCTGTTCCGCCACACCACGGTGGAGGCGCTCGCCGCCTTTCTGGGCGAGGGCGAGCAGGGCGAAGACCCCGCGCTGGCGGCGAGCCGCGCGCGGGCGCAGGAACGGCGGTCCGCGCGCCGACGCGGCTGATCACGGGCCGTACCCGATCGTCAGTATCCGACTGGAAGCAGGGCAGTACCCGCTGGACCCCACGCGTTTGGATGGACCCCGGGTTCCGCGCCGCGGATGCTTCGCGGCGCGGGCCCGACACGCGGTTCGGTGCTCCCGAAAGAGGACGGAATTCACCTGATGCGCCCGCCGGGGCGGTGAACGGCCGGTTCCGGTAAACCACAGAGGAAGTCACATGCAGCAGCAGGAAGATCGGGAAAGCGACATCGCCGTCGTGGGAATGAGCGGTCGCTTTCCCGGGGCCCGCGACACGGATGAATACTGGAAGAACCTGAGCGCGGGGGTGGAATCCATCACCTTCTTTGCGCAGGACGAACTCGTGCGCGCGGGGATCGCGCCGGAGCTGCTGCGCGACCCGCGGTTCGTGGGCGCGCACGGCGCGCTGGACGACGCCTTCGCCTTCGACGCCGGTTTCTTTGGCGTAAGCCAGCGCGAGGCGCAGGTGCTGGATCCGCAGCACCGCGTGTTTCTGGAGTGCGCCTGGGGCGCGCTGGAAGACGCGGGCGTGGACCCGGCGCGCTTTGCCGGCGACATCGGCGTGTACGCGGGCTCCGGCTTCAGCCCGTACCTGTCGTGGGTCATGGCGGACCCCGAGATCGCGTCGTCGGTCCCGGGCGAGCTTGCCGTCTTCAGCAATGACAAGGACTTCCTCACCACCCGCGTGTCGTACCGCCTGGGGCTGCGCGGCCCCAGCGTGGTGGTGCAGACGGCGTGCAGCACGTCGCTGGTGGCCATTCACCTGGCCTGCCAGAGCCTGCTGAACCGCGAGTGCGACGTGGCGCTGGCCGGCGGCGTGTCCATCTGGCCGGACCAGGTGGGCGGCTACCTGTACCAGGAAGGCGGCATCAAGTCGCCGGACGGGCACTGCCGCTCGTTCGACGCGGACGCGGCGGGCACCATCGTGGGCTCCGGCGCCGGCGTGGTGGCGCTCAAGCGGATGGTGGATGCACTGCGCGACGGCGACACCATCCACGCGGTGGTGCGCGGCTCCGCCATCAACAACGACGGCGCGGAAAAGATCGGCTTCACCGCGCCCAGCGTGCAGGGGCAGGCGCGGGCCATCACCGAAGCGGTCGCACTGGCCGGGGTGGATCCGTCGGAAATCTCGTACGTGGAAACGCACGGCACGGCCACGCCGCTGGGCGACCCCATCGAGATCGCGGCGCTGCGCAGCGCGTTCGGCCCGGCGGCAAAGGCCTCCGTCGCGCTGGGCGCGGTCAAGAGCAACATCGGGCACCTGGACACGGCGGCGGGCGTGGCCGGCTTCATCAAGACCGTGCTGGCGCTCAAGCACCGCGCCCTGCCGCCCACGCTGCACTTCCGCTCCGCCAACCCCGAGACGGGGCTGGACGATTCGCCCTTCTACGTGAACGCCCAGCTCCGTCCGTGGGAGAGCGATGGCGCGCCGCGCATGGCCGGGGTGAGCTCGTTCGGCATCGGCGGCACCAACGCGCACGTGGTGCTTGAGGAAGCGCCGGAGGCCGCCGCCCCGCCCGCCACGGACGCGCCGCAGCTCATCGCCTTGAGCGCGCGCAGCGAGGCCGCGCTGGAACGGATGCGCGCCAACCTGGCCGCCCACCTCGAGCAGAATCCCGGTCTCGCGCTGGCGGACGTGGCGTACACGCTCCAGGACGGGCGCGCCGAGCACCCGTACCGCTGGGCCGCCGCCGCGCGCGACGTGGATGCCGTGCGCGAGGCGCTGGCCCGTCCCGCGTCCGCCGCGCGCAGGGCCGCCGGCCGCACGCCGCCGGTCGCCTTTCTCTTTCCGGGGCAGGGAAGCCAGTACGCGGGAATGGGGCGCGAGTTGTACGAGCGCGAGCCCGTCTATCGCGCGGAGATCGACCGCTGCGCCGCCCTGCTGGCCCCCGCCCTGGAGATGGACCTGCGCCACGCCCTCTTTCCCGCCGCGGGCGGCGAAGACGAGGCCAACGCGCTGCTGCGGGAAACGCGCATCACCCAGCCCGCGCTGTTCGTGACGGAGTACGCGCTGGCCAGGCTGTGGATGAGCCGCGGCGTGCAGCCGGAGTCCATGCTGGGCCACAGCATCGGCGAGTACGTGGCCGCCTGCCTGGCCGGCGTGTTTTCGCTGGAGGCGGCGCTGCGGCTGGTGGCGGCGCGCGGGCGGCTGATGCAGTCGCTTCCCGCCGGGGCCATGCTCGCCGTCCCCATGCCGGAAACGGAACTCGCCGCGCTCCTTCCCGCCTCGCTGTCGATGGCCGCCGTCAACGGCGCGGCGCACTGCGTGGTGTCGGGCGGGATGGCGGAGATCGACGCCATGGAGGCGCTGCTGGCCGGGCGCGGCGTGGATGCGCGCCGGCTGCACACCTCGCACGCGTTCCACTCCGCGGCGATGGAGCCCATCCTGGCCGCCTTTGCCGGGGAAGTGCGCGCCGCCCGTCCGGCCGCGCCGTCCATCCCCTTTCTGTCCAACGTCACCGGCGACTGGATCACCGCCGCGCAGGCGACGGACGCCGGGTACTGGGTGCGCCACCTGCGCGAAACCGTCCGCTTTGGCGACGGCGTGGCGCGGCTGCTGGAAGACGCGGACCGCGTGCTGCTGGAAGTGGGCCCGGGCGAAACGCTGGGCACCTTTGCCCGGCGCAGCGCGGGCGGCGCGGGGCGGGTGATCGTCCGCAGCCTGCCGCGTCCGGACAGGCCGGCCCCGGCGGACCTGGCCTTTCTGGACGCCGCGGGCGCGCTGTGGGCCGCGGGCGTGGCGCTGGACTGGTCCGCGCCGCGCGGGGGCCAGGCGCGACGCAAGCTTCACCTTCCCACCTATCCGTTCGAGCGCACGGTGCACCGGGTGCAGCCGCGCGCAGCCGCTTCGCCCGCGCCCGCCGCGGAGACGCCCATGCCGGACCCCGTGCGTTCCGACGCGCCCCGCTCCCCCGAACTGACGCAACCGCCCGTGCACACCGAACCGACCCGGCTTTCGGGACGCCTGTCCCGGATCGTCCTTCACCTGACGGAGTCCTTTGCCCGCCTGCTGGGGACGGGGCCGGGGGAGATTGACCCCGCCGCCGAGTTCCTGGACCTGGGGGCCGACTCGCTGCTGCTGATGCAGCTGAGCCGCAACGTGGAGACGGCGTACGGCGTGCGCGTGCCGTTCCGCCGCCTGCTGGGCGAGTTGGCGACCATCGACGCGCTGGCGGAGCACCTGGAGGGCGAGGTGGCCGCGGACTTCGCCCTCCCGGGCGAAGAGCCCGCCGCGCCCGCGCCGGCGGAAGCGGTGCACGATGCCCCCGCGGCTCCGGTGAACCAAGTCCCGGCGATGGCGATCGTCTCCGCGCCCGCCGCGGCGCAGGCGCAGGCGCAGGTTCAGGTGGCCGCGGGCGGTTCGGCCATGCAGGACCTGTTTGCCCAGCAGCTCGCCATCATGCAGCGGCAGCTGGAGCTGATCAGCGGCGCGCCCGCGGCTCCGGTCCTTGCCAGCGCCGGTGTGACGAACGGCGGCGCGTCGAACGGCGGCCTGTCCAACGGCGGCCTGTCCAACGGCGGTGCGACGAACGGCGGTGCGACGAACGGCGGCGGGGGGAACGGCCATCATCCCTCCACCAACGGCCATCATCCGCCCGCGCGGCTGGAGCGCGTGCAGGCCGCGCTGGAGACGGCGGACAGCGCCACGCCGGAAACCGCGGCGGCGCCGGCCACGCACGGCCCGCACCGCCCCGTGAGCGCCACCATGGGGCAGGGCGGGGGATTTGATGAACGGCAGGAGGCGCACTTCCGGTCGCTGGTGCAGCGCTACACGCAGCGCACCCGCGGCAGCAAGGAGTACGCGGCCCATCACCGCCCGCACCTGTCCGACAACCGCGCCGCGCTGGGCTTCCGCCTAGCCACCAAGGAGCTGCTGTACCCCATCGTGGGCGAGCGCAGCCAGGGCTCGCGCCTGTGGGACGTGGACGGCAACGAGTACATCGACTTCACCAGCGGCTTCGGCGTTCACTTCTTCGGCCACCGCCCGGACTTCATCGTCGCCGCGGTAGAGGAGCAGCTGCGCCGCGGCTTTCACACCGGGCCGCAGTCGGACCTGGCGGGCCCCGCGGCCGAGCTGTTCCGCGAGCTGACCGGGATGGAGCGCGTCACCTTCTGCAACACCGGCTCGGAAGCGGTGATGACGGCGCTGCGCGTGGCGCGCGCCGCCACCGGCAGGGACCGCGTGCTCATGTTCGAGACGTCGTACCACGGCTGCTTTGACGGCATCCTGGCCCGCCCCGTTCCCGGCAAGGCCGCCGCGCCGCGCTCGCGCCCCGTGGCGCCGGGCACCACGCAGGGGATGGTGGACGACATTGTCGTTCTGCCCTACGGCGCGCCGGAAACGCTGGAGTACCTGCGCGCGCACGCCGGCGAGCTCGCGGCGGTGCTGGTGGAGCCCATCCAGAACAACAACACCGGCAACCAGCCCCGCGAGTTCCTGCACGAGGTACGCGCGCTGACGGAACGGAGCGGGACGGTGCTGATCTTTGATGAGATGATCACCGGCCTGCGCATGGGCCACCGCGGCGCTCAGGGCCACTACGGCATCGAGGCGGACCTGGCCACCTACGGCAAGGTGATCGGCGGCGGAATGCCGGCGGGCGTGCTGGCGGGCAAGGCGAAGTTCATGGACGCCATCGACGGCGGACAGTGGTCCTTTGGCGACGACAGCTATCCCGCCGCCAACCAGACCTTCTTCGCGGGCACCTTCTGCAAGCACCCGGCGACGATGGCGGCCGCGTACGCCGTCCTCACGCACCTCAAGGAGCAGGGTCCGGCGCTGT
Organism: Longimicrobium terrae; assembly: GCF_014202995.1. NCBI lineage: Bacteria > Pseudomonadati > Gemmatimonadota > Longimicrobiia > Longimicrobiales > Longimicrobiaceae > Longimicrobium > Longimicrobium terrae. The sequence goes on along the minus strand of NZ_JACHIA010000001.1, from coordinate 737,759 downwards.
ACGACCGGCTGCACGCGCGCATGGACCGCTTGGTGGCCGGGCTGCGCGCCGTGCTGGCGGAGGAAGACGTGCCGGTGGAGGTCACGCACGCGCACTCGTCGTTCCGCTTCGTGTTCCGCCCGCAGGACCCCTTCGTGGACCTGCTGTTCTACCACATGCTGGAGCGCGGGATCTACGTCTGGGAGGGCCGCGGCTGCTTCCTGAGCACCGCGCACACGGACGAGGACTGCGACGCGCTGGTGGATGCGCTGCGCGACAGCATTCACGCGCTGCGCGACGGCGGATTCCTTCCCCCGCGCCCGGGCGGCGAACCGGTGGATGGACATTCGATCGCGCCCGCCGCGGCGCGGGGACCGCGCACCTTTGCGCTGACCCCGGCGCAGAGCCAGGTGTGGGTGCACGCGCAGTTCGGCGATGAGCAGTCGCGCGCCTACAACGAGCATTTCGTCATCGGGGTGCGCGGCGCGCTGAACGTGGGGGCGGTGCGCGCGGCGGTGGCGGACCTGGTGGCGCACCACGAATCGCTGCGCACCGTGTTCGACGCGTCCGGCGAGGTGCAGCACGTCCTCCCCTCGGTCGACATCCCCCTGTTCGTGAACGACGCGCCGGCCGGGGCGTCCGGGCCGGAGCAGCTGGCGCACGGGGTGGCCGGCGTGTTCGACCTGGAGACGGGGCCGCTGTTCCGCGTGTACGTGCACGGCAACGGGCCGGAGCACACCGTCCTTCAGTTCGTGGTGCACCACATTGCCGCGGACGGCATGTCGCTGGACCTGCTCAAGCGCGACCTGGAAACGGCGTACGAGGCGCGCAGCGCGGGGCGGGCGCCCGTCCTTCCGCCGGCCATGCAGTTCAGCGAGTACGAGCGGCTCTTTGCGGAGCACGCGGAATCCTACGCGGCGCGCGAGGCGGAGTGGCTGGCGGGCTTCGAGGGCGCGGGGCCCACGGCGCTTCCGTTCGACCGGCCGCGCGCCCTGTTCCCCACGCAGCGCGCGGGATACACGGCGTGGTGGCTGCCCGCGGACGTCTCGGCGCGCATCCGCGAGCTGGGCCGCCGGCAGGGGTGCACCCCGTTCATGACGCTGACGGCGGGGCTGCTGGCCACGCTGCACCGCGCCACGGGGCAGGACGACCTCGTCCTGGGCATCTCCTCCTCCGGCCGCCCGTTCACCGGGAGCGAGTCGCTGGTGGGGCACTGCGTGGACGTGCTCCCCGTCCGCAGCCGCGCCGAGGGTGATATCGGCGCGCAGCGCTTCATGAAGCAGGTGCGCGGCTGGCTGCTGGACGCGTACGAGCACGAGGTGTTCGCCTACGGCCGCCTGCACGAGAAGCGTCAGGGCCGCCGCGACCCGTCGGCCGCGCCGCTCATCTCCGTGGAAATCAACATGGAGCCGGGCGCGCCGGGCGGTGACGGAACGCCGCGCTTCGCAGGGATGGAGATGGCGCCGGTGGAGGGCTTCGGGCCCGCGTTCACCCGCTGGGACATCCACATCGACGCGGCGGACACCGGCAGCGAGTTCATCCTGCACTGCACGTTCAACGCGGACCTGCTGGAGCAGTCCACGGTGGAGCGGCTGATGGGGCAGATGGAGCGCGTGCTGGACCAGATGGCCGCCGCCGACGTGCCGCTGGCCGAGCTGGACCTGCTGGGCGCCGCCGGGCGCGGCGAACTGCTGGACGCGGGGAAGGGCGCCGAATCCGCCGTTCCCGCGGACGCGACCGTGCACCGGATGTTCGAGGCGCAGGCCGCCCGCACGCCGGACGCCGTGGCGCTGGTGTGCGAGGACGAGAGCTTCACCTACAGCGCGCTCAACGAGCGGGCCAACCGCCTTGCCCACCACCTGCGCGGGCTGGGCGTGGGGCCGGATGTGCCCGTGGCCATGCTGCTGGAGCGCGGCCCGGAGATGATCGTCGCCCTGCTGGGGGTGATGAAGGCCGGCGGCGCGTACGTGGCGCTGGACACCGGCTATCCGGCGGAGCGGCTGGCCTTCATGCTGGCGGATTCCGGCGCCGCGGCGCTGATCACGCGCGGCGCGCTGGCCGGCCGCGTGGGCGCCGGTGCCGTACCGGTGGTGCTGCTGGACGAGTCCGCGGCGTTCGCCGGAGAAAGCGCGGAGAATCCCGAGGGCGGCGCCGGGGCGGAGCACCTGGCGTACCTGGTCTACACCTCCGGCAGCACCGGCCAGCCCAAGGGCGTGGCGGTGGAGCACCGCAACCTGTCCAACTACCTGTTCGGCCTGCGCGACACGCTGGGGCTGGAGCCCGGCGCCAGCTACGCCACGGTTTCCACGCTGGCCGCGGACCTGGGCAACACCGTCGTGTTTTCCGCCCTCGCCTGGGGCGGCACGCTGCACGTCATTGCCGAAGCGCGCATTCTGAGCGGCGACGACGTGGCCGAGTACTTTGCCCGGCACCGCATCGACTGCCTCAAGATCACCCCGTCGCACCTGGCCGCGCTGCAGACCGGCGGCGATCCGCGCCGGGTACTGCCGCGCCGCTGGCTGGTGCTGGGCGGCGAGGCCTCGTCGCTCCCCTGGGTGGACGAAATTGTCCGCGCCGCGCCGGAGTGCGCCGTCTTCAACCACTACGGCCCCACGGAAACCACCGTCGGCGCCCTCACCTTCCGCGTCACCCCCGATCGTCCCGATACGCAGTCCCGGACGCTCGTCCTCGGCCGCCCGCTTCCCAACTACCAGGTGATGGTGGTGGATACGGGGCTGCGCCCGGTGCCGGTGGGCGTGCCCGGCGAGCTGCTCATCGGCGGGGCCGGCGTGGCGCGCGGATACCTGCGCCGCGCGGAGCTGACGGACGAGCGGTTCATCCCCAATCCCTTCGGCGCGGGACGGCTGTACCGCACCGGCGACCGCGCGCGCCTGCTCCCCGACGGCAACGTGGAGTTCCTGGGGCGCATGGACCAGCAGGTAAAGGTGCGCGGCTTTCGCGTGGAGCCGGGCGAGGTGGAAGCGGCGCTGCGGGCCCGCCCCGGCGTGCACGACGCGGCCGTGGTGGCGCGCCCCGACGCCGCGGGCGAGGTGCAGCTGGTGGCGTACGTGGTGGGGACCGCCGAGGCGGGCGCGCTGCGCGCCGAGCTGGGCCGCACGCTGCCGGAGTACATGGTGCCCTCGGCGTTCGTCTCGATGAACGTCCTTCCGCTCACCGCCAACGGCAAGGTGGACCGCGCCGCGCTCCCCGCGCCCACGGCCGCCGCGCACGCGGTCACGCGCTTCACCGCGCCGCGCACGCCGGTGGAAGAGGTGCTGGCCGGCATCTTTGCGCAGGTGCTCAAGCGCGACCGTGTGGACGTGCACGACAGTTTCTTTGCCCTGGGCGGGCACTCGCTGAACGCGACGCGTGTGCTGGCCCGCGCCAAGGGCGTGCTGGGCGTGGCGCTCAAGCCGGTCGATCTGTTCAACGCGGAGACGGTCGCCAAGCTGGCCGCGCATGTGGAGAGCATCCGCGCCGCGGCGTCGGGAATCGCGCCTCCCGTGCTCCCCGGCCCGGACGCGGAAGAACCCGCCGGCCCGAAGATCGTCGGGCCGCGCACGCCGGTGGAGGAGGTGCTGGCCGGGATCTTTGCGCAGGTGCTCAAGAAGGACCGCGTGAGCGTGCATGACAGCTTCTTTGAGCTCGGCGGCCACTCGCTGAACGCGACGCGCGTCCTCGCCCGGGCCAAGGGCGTGCTGGGCGTGGCGCTCAAGCCGGTCGACCTGTTCAACGCGGAGACCGTCGCCAAGCTGGCCGCGCACGTGGAGAACATCCGCGCGGCGGAAACGGGGATCGCGCCTCCCGTGCTCCCCGGCCCGGACGCGGAAGAAGTCGCGGAACCCAAGTTCGTGGCGCCGCGCACGCCGGTGGAAGAAGTGCTGGCGGGAATCTTCGCGCAGGTCCTCAAGATCGACCGCGTGAGCGTGGATGACAGCTTCTTCGACCTGGGCGGCCACTCGCTGAACGCGACGCGCGTGCTGGCCCGGGCCAAGGGCGTGCTGGGCGTGGCGCTGAAGCCCGTCGACCTGTTCAACGCGGAGACCGTCGCCAAGCTGGCCGCGCGGGTGGAGCAGATCCGCGCCGCGCAGACGGCGCCCGCGCCCGCCGTGCTCCCCGCGCCGGAACCCGCCGCGCAGGCCTTCGCTGCCCCGCGCACGCCGGTGGAAGAGGTGCTGGCCGGGATCTTTGCCGACGTGCTCAAGGTGGAGCAGGTCAGCATCCACGACAGCTTTTTTGACCTGGGCGGCCACTCGCTGAACGCCACCCGCGTGGGCGCGCGGGCCCGGGCCGTGTTCGGCACCCCCATCAAGCCGCGCGATCTGTTCGAGGCGCCCACCGTGGCCGGGCTGGCGGCGCGGGTGGAGGGAATCCGCCGCAAGCAGCAGGGCCTGCTGCCCCCGGTGACGCCGGTGGCGCGCACGGACGCCATGCGCCTGAGCTTCGCGCAGGAGCGGCTGTGGTTTCTTGATCAGCTGCAGCCGGGCAGCGCCGCCTACAACCGTCCCATGGCGCTGCGGCTGAACGGCGCGCTGGACGAGCGGGCGCTGGGCCGCGCGCTGGACGAGGTGGTGCGCCGCCACGAATCGTTGCGCACCGTGTTCGTGGAGCGCGATGGGGTGCCCATGCAGGTCATCAACCCCGCCTCCACCTTCGTCCTGAACGTGACCGACCTGTCGGGGATGGAGGAGGATGAACGAGAGGCGGAGGCGCTCCGTCTGGCATCGGACGAGGCCAACCGCGCGTTCGATCTGTCGGCCGGCCCGCTGTTCCGCGGCGGGCTGCTGCGGCTGGCGGCGGACGAGCACGTTCTGCTGCTCACCATCCACCACGTGGTGAGCGATGGATGGAGCCTGGCCGTGCTCTTCGGCGAGCTGGCGGCGCTGTACGGCGCCTTCCGTGATGGACGGCGGGCGGAGCTTCCCGAGCTGGTGGTGCAGTACGCCGACTACGCCGCGTGGCAGCGCGAGCACCTGGCCGGCGACGCGCTGGAGAAGCAGCTGGCCTGGTGGACGGAGCGGCTGGCCGGCGCGCCCGCCCTGCTGGAGCTGCCGACGGACCACCCGCGCCCGGCCGTCCCCACGCACCGGGGCGCGTACGAGCAGGCGTCGTTCCCCGGCCTGGCGCCGCGGCTGAACGCGCTCGCGCGAAAGGAAGGCGCCACGATGTACATGGTGCTGCTGGGCCTCTTCCAGGTCCTGCTCGCCAAGTACGCGGGGACGGAGGACGTGGTGGTGGGCAGCCCCATCGCCGGGCGCACCAGCCCGGAGGTGGAAGGGGTGATCGGCTTCTTCGTCAACACGCTGGCGCTGCGCACGCGGCTGGACGGCGACCCCACCTTTCGCGAAGTGCTGGGACGCGTGCGCGAAATGACGCTGGCCGCGTACGAGCACCAGGAGGTGCCGTTCGAGAAGCTGGTGGAGGCGCTGCACCCGGAGCGCTCGCTGGCCCACTCGCCGCTGTTTCAGGTGATGTTCACCATCGACTCGGCCACCGGGTCGGAGCCGTCGGGGGTGGTGCTGCCGGGCCTCCGGGTGCAGGACCTCACCCAGGGCGCCGACGCCGTCAAGTTCGACCTGACGCTGCACTTTGCCGAAAGCGCCACGGACCTGTGGGCCAGCCTGGGCTACAGCACCGAGCTGTTCCACCAGGGCACCGCTGAGCGCATGCTCCAGCACCTGGAGCAGACGATGGAGCAGGTGGCCGCCAATCCGGAGCTGCGGCTGTCGCAGCTGGAGCTGCTGAGCCCCGCGGAGCGCACCCGCGTGGTGCGCGAGTGGAACGATACGGACGCCGGGCCGGCGGACGTGTGCGTGCACACCCTGTTCGAGGCGCAGGCGGAGCGCACCCCCGGCGCGGTGGCCGTGCGCGCCGGTGAGCGCGACGTCACCTACGCCGAGCTGAACGCGCGCGCCAACCGCCTGGCGCACCACCTGGTCGCGCTGGGCGTGCGGCCGGACGCGCGGGTGGCCCTCTGCATGGAGCGCGGGGTGGAGATAGCCGAGGGGCTTCTCGCCATCCTCAAGGCCGGCGGGTGCTACGTGCCGCTGGACCCGGACTATCCCGCGGACCGGCTGCGGCAGATGATGCTGGACAGCGCCCCCGCCGCGCTGATCGCCCACACCCCGGTGGACGGCGTGCTGGACGCGCTGACGGCGGGGATGGACCTGCCCGTCATCCGCCTGGACGCGGACGCCGCGGCGTGGGCGGAGCTGCCGGAGACCAATCCGGAGGTGGAGGTCACGCCGGACCACCTGTGCTACGTCATCTACACCTCCGGCAGCACCGGCCGCCCCAAGGGGGTGATGAACCAGCACGCCACCGTGGCCAACCGCGTGGCGTGGGCGAGCCGCGCCTTTGCGCTGGGCGCCGCCGACGCCGTGCTGTGCAAGACCTCGCTCAACTTCGACGGCCACGTCCGCGAGCTCTTTCTTCCGTGGAGCGTGGGCGCGCGGGTGGTGATGGCGCGCGCCGGCGGGCAGCGCGACCCCGGCTACATGGTGGACGTCATCCTCCGCGAGCGCATCACCACGGTGAACCTCGTCCCCACCATGCTTCAGCTGCTGCTGGAGTATCCGGAGTTCGAGCGGTGCACCGGGCTGGCGCGCATCCTGTGCGGCGGCGAGGCGCTGCCGGGCGCGCTGCTGGAGCGGTTCCGCGAGCGCTTTGCCGGCACCGCGCTGCACAACCTGTACGGCCCGTCCGAGGCGGCCACCGCGCTGTCCTCGCTGCACTGCGGCGCGGAGCAGGCGCGGGCCACCGTCCCCGTGGGCCGGCCCATCGCCAACACGCGCGTCTACCTGCTGGACCCGGCCGGGCGGCCGGTGCCGGTGGGGGTGGCGGGCGAGCTGTACATCGGCGGGACGGGGGTGGCGCGCGGCTACCTGGACCGCCCCGCGCAGACCGCGGAGCGCTTCGTTCCCGATCCGTTCAGCGCGGAACACGGCGCGCGGCTGTACCGCACCGGCGACCTGTGCCGCTGGCTGGCGGACGGCGCGGTGGAGTTCCTGGGCCGCAACGACTTTCAGGTCAAGGTGCGCGGCTTCCGCATCGAGCTCGGCGAGATCGAGGCGCGGCTGGACGAGGCGGCGGGCGTGCGCGAGGCCGTGGTGATGGGGCGCCTGGACGCCACCGGCCAGACGCGGCTGGTGGCCTGGTACACGGGCTCGGACGAGGCGGATGCGCAGTCGCTGCGGGCGCACCTGTCGGCGCGGCTGCCGGACTACATGGTTCCCGCCGCGTACGTGCGGCTGGAGCGGCTGCCGCTGACGCCCAGCGGCAAGCTGGACCGCGGCGCCCTTCCCGAGCCCGGCGGCGACGCATTCGCCACCCGCGGCTGGGAAGCCCCGGCGGGCGAGGCCGAGACGGCGGTGGCGGCCATCTGGGCCGACGTGCTGGGGGTGGAGCGGGTGGGGCGGTGGGACCACTTCTTTGAGCTGGGCGGCCACTCGCTGCGCGCCGTACAGGTGGTGTCGCGGGTGCGGCAGGAGATGGGGATGGAGGCGGCGCTGGGCGACGTCTTTGTCTACCCCGTGCTGGCCGACTTCGCGCTGGCGCTGGGGCAGGCGCTGCGTTCGGAGCTGCCGGAGATTGAGCGCGCGCACCGCGACGAGCGGCTGGACCTGTCCTTCGCGCAGCAGCGGCTGTGGTTTCTGGACCGCATGGGAAGCGCGGGCACCGCGTACCACGTTCCCGCGCGGCTGCGGCTGCGCGGCGAGCTGGACCGCGAGGCGCTGGGCCGCACGCTGGACCGCATCGTGGAGCGGCACGAGACGCTGCGCACCGTGTTCGCGCAGGAAGAGGGCGAGCCGGCGCAGCGCATCCTTCCCATCGACGAAAGCCGCTTCCAGTTGGCGTTCGAAGACGTGTCGGACCACGCGGACCCCGCCGCGGAGCTTCGCCGGGCGATGGCCGAAGAGGTGGCCGCGCCCTTCGACCTGGAGCGCGGGCCGGTGATCCGCGGGCGCCTGCTGCGCCTGGCCGCGGACGACCACGTCCTCCTCATCACCATGCACCACATCGCCTCCGACGCGTGGAGCATGGGGCTGCTGGTGAACGAGCTGGGCGTGTACTACCGCGCCTTTCTGCGGGGCGACGCCGATCCGCTGCCGCCGCTGGCGGTGCAGTACGCCGACTACGCCGCCTGGCAGCGCCGCTGGCTTGACCGCGACGTGCTGCAGCGGCAGGTGGACTACTGGAAGCACACCCTGGCCGGCGTTCCCGAGGTGCTGGAGCTGCCCTCGGACCGCCCGCGGCCGGCGCACCAGGACTTTGCCGGCGGGCGCGTGCGCTTCACGCTGGACGAGGCGCTGACCGCCGGGCTCAAGGCGCTGGCCCGCCGGCACCGGACCACGCTGTACACCACCCTGCTGGCGGGATGGGCCACGGTGCTGGGCCGCCTGTCGGGGCAGGCCGACCTGGTGGTGGGCACCCCGGCGGCCAACCGCGGGCGGCGCGAGATCGAGGGGCTCATCGGCTTCTTCGTCAACACGCTGGCGCTGCGGATGGACCTGTCGGGCGCGCCCACGGTGGCGGAGCTGCTGGGCCGGGTGAACGCCCGGGCGCTGGACGCGCAGCAGCACCAGGACATCCCCTTTGAGCGGGTGGTGGAACTGGTGCAGCCGGCGCGCAGCCTGTCACACTCGCCGCTGTTCCAGGTGATGTTCGTCTGGGAAAACACCCCGGGCGGCACGCTGGATCTTCCCGGCCTGACGGTGGAAGGGGTGGAGGGCGGCGAGCAGCTCATCGCCAAATACGACCTGTCGCTCTTTGGCGAAGAGTCCGGCGGCCGCATCCTGGGCGGCGCCACCTTCGCCACCTCGCTTTTCGACGCGGCGACGGTGGAGCGGTGGATGGGCTACCTGCGCAACGTGCTGCGCGGCATGGTGGAAGATGAGCGCCAGCGGGTGGATGCCATCCCCCTGCTGCCGGAGGCGGAGCGCCTGCGGCTGGTGGACGAGTGGAACCGCACGGAGCGCCCGTATCCCGCGGACGTCTGCCTGCACGAGATGTTCGCCGCGCACGTGGCCGGGCGGCCGGACGAGGTGGCCATGGAGTGGGGCGAGGTGAGCCTGACGTACGCGCAGCTGGATGAACGGACCAACCGCCTGGCCAACCACCTGGCGCGGCTGGGCGTGGGCCCCGACGCGCGGGTGGGGGTGATGCTGGAGCGCGGGCCGGAGCTGATCATCTCCATCCTGGCCGTGCTCAAGGCCGGCGGCTGCTACGTGCCGCTGGATCCCTCGTATCCGGCGGAGCGGCTGCGGATGATGCTGGCCGACGCGGGCGCGTCGGTGCTGGTGACCATGGGTAGCTCCGGCGACGCGGCGGCGGAGGGGATGCGGACGGTGTCGCTGGACGGCGACGCGGAGGTGATCGCCGCGGAGTCCGCGGACACGCCGGCCAGCGGGGCCACGGCCGAGAACCTGGCCTACATCGTCTACACCTCCGGCAGCACCGGCCGCCCCAAGGGTGTGATGGTGAGCCACCGCAACGTCGTCCAGCTGGTGGTGGGCACGGACTACGTGCGCTTTGCCCCCGGCGACCGCATCGCGCAGGCCAGCAACGCCAGCTTCGACGCGCTGGCATTCGAGACCTGGGGCGCCTTGCTGAATGGCGCCACCCTGGTGGGCATCGGCCGCGACGTGCTGCTGTCGCCCCCCGCGCTGCGCGCGTTTCTGCGGGAGCGCCGTGTCACCACCCTCTATCAGACCACGGCGCTGCTCAACCAGCTGTCGCGCGAGCAGCCCGACATCTTCGACTCGCTGCGCGAAGTGCTGTTCGGCGGGCAGGCGGTGGACGCGGACGGCGTGCGGCGCATTCTGGCCGGCGGCCGGCCGCAGCGCCTGCTGCACATGTACGGGCCCACGGAAACCACGGCGTGGTCGTCGTGGCAGCAGGTGGAACACGTGCCGGAAGGTGCCACCACGGTTTCCGTGGGGCGGGCGACCGCCAACCAGCGCGTGTACCTGCTGGACGGGGCACTGCAGCCGGTGCCGGTGGGCGTGCCGGGCGAGGCGTACGTGGGCGGCGAAGGCGTGGTGCGCGGCTACCTGGACCGCCCCGGGCTCACGGCGGACCGCTTCCTCCCCGATCCCTTCGCCGCCAAACCGGGTGCGCGGATGTACCGCACCGGCGACCGGCTGCGGTGGACGGCGGAGGGGACGCTGGAGTTCGTGGGGCGCGTGGACGAACAGGTAAAGATCCGCGGCTTCCGCATTGAGCCGGGCGAGGTGGAAAACGCCCTGTGCGCCCACCCCTGGGTGGACGAGGCCCGCGTGATTCCGCGCGAGGACGAGCCGGGCGAGCACCGGCTGGTGGCGTACGTGGTGGGCGAGGTGAACGCGCACGAGCTGCGCGAGTTTCTGGCGGAAACGCTGCCGGAGTACATGCTCCCCGCCGCCTTCGTGGTGCTGGAGCGGCTGCCGCTGACCCCCAACGGCAAGCTGGACGTCAGGGCGCTGCCCGCGCCGGAGTACGCCGGGGGCGAGGACCGCTACGTGGCCCCGCGCACCCCGGTGGAAGAGGCGCTGGCGGCGATCTGGGCCGAGGTACTGCGCGTGGACCAGGTGGGGGTGAACGACCACTTCTTCGGGCTGGGCGGCCACTCGCTCCTCATCATGCGGCTCATCGCCCGCGTGCAGGGCGCGTTCGGGCTGGAGCTTTCCATCCGCACGGTGTTCTCGGCGCCCACGCTGGAAGCCATGGCGGCCGAGATCGAACGCAAGGTCTACGAGGACATTCTGGAAATGACGGATGCGCAGGCCCAGCAGCTGGCCGAACTGAACCCTGTAGCGGGAGACTGACGGTGAGTATTCAGGACAAGGACCTCGCGCGGCCGGAGCTCAGCGCGGCCAAGCGCGCGCTGCTGGAGGCCCGCCTGTCGGGACTGCACCGCGCGGCGGTGGTGGAGCCCCGCGCCCCGGGGGTGGAGGTTCCGCTGACGTTTGACCAGGAGCGGCTGTGGTTTCTGCACCGCCTGGGGCAGGGCGGCTCGGCGTACAACATCTACACGGGAATGCGGCTGCACGGCACGCTGGACGCCGTGGCGCTGGAGCGCGCGCTGGGCGAGGTGGTTCGCCGGCACGAGGCGCTGCGCACCGTCTTTCACGAGGTGGACGGCATCGCCCGGCAGGTGGTGACGCCCTTTGCCGGCTTCACCCTTCCCGGCGACGACTTCTCGGAACTGGACGCGGCGGAGCGCGACGCCCGGCTGCGCGCCCGCGTGAGCGAGGTGGCGGGAAGCGTGTTCGACCTGGAGCGCGGCCCGCTGCTGGCCGCGCGCCTGGTTCGCATGGGCGACGGCGACCACGCCCTGCTCCTGTGCGTGCACCACATCGTCACCGACGGCGGCAGCCTGCAGCTGATTCTGGACGAGGCGTGGACGCTGTACGACGCCTGGTCGCGGGGCAATCCGTCTCCGCTGAAGGAGCCGCTGCTGCAGTACGGCGACTGGGCCGTGTGGCAGCGCGCCCAGTCGCAGCGCGACGCGGAAACGAAGCACCTGGGCTACTGGCGCGACCGGCTGGCGGGCGCGCCGGAGCTGCTGGAGCTGCCGGCGGACCACTCGCGCCCGCCGCTCCCCTCGTTCCGCGGCGCGCGCGTCCCCGTCAACGTCTCCGCCGACGCGGCGGAGCGGCTGCGCGAGCTGGCCCGCGCGGAGGGCGCCACGCTGTACATGGTGGTGCTCGCCGGCTTCAAGCTTCTCCTGGGCCGATACAGCGGCGCGGACGACATCGTGGTGGGCACCCCCATCGCCGGGCGCACCCGCAGCGAGGTGGAGCAGGTCGTGGGCCTCTTCATGAACACGCTGGTGCTGCGCACCGACATGTCGGGCGACCCCACCTTTCGCGAACTGGTGGGCCGCGTGCGCGAGACGGTGCTGGGCGGCTACGAGCACCAGGACGTGCCGTTCGAACGGGTGATCGCCGAACTGCGCCCGGAGCGCTCGCTCAGCCACTCCACCCTGTTCCAGGTCCTGTTTCAGCTGGACACCGCGGGCGAGGGCGGCGTGCCGTCGTTTGGCGGAGTGCAGGTGCACCAGATGCCGCGCGAGGCGGATACGGCCAAGCTGGACCTCGCGCTGATGCTGCACGCGCACGCGGGGGGCATCACCGGCGGCCTGCAGTACAGCACCGACCTGTTCGAGCGGGGCAAGGCGTCGCGGATGATGGAGCACCTGGAGCGGCTGCTGGAGCAGGCGGCCGCCTTTCCCGACCGCCGCGTGTCGCGCCTGAACCTGATGAGCCGCGAAGAGCGCAAGCGGCTGGTGGGATGGAACCGCGTCACCGCCCGCTACCCGTCGGACCGCTGCATCCACCAGCTGTTCGAGGCGCAGGCCGCGGAAACGCCGGACGCCCTCGCCCTCGCTTTCGGGGATGAATCGCTCACCTACGCGCAGCTGGACGCGCGCGCCAACCAGCTCGCCCGCCACCTGCGCGGCATGGGCGTGGGGCCGGAGGTGCGCGTGGGCGTGTGCCTGGAGCGCAGCCTGGAGCTGCTGGTGTGCATCCTGGGGGTGATGAAGGCCGGCGGCGCCTACGTGCCCATGGACCCCGCGCACCCCGCGGAGCGCATCGCCTACCTGCTGGACGATTCCGGCGTGGGCGTGCTGCTGACGCAGGAAAAGCTGTGCGGCCGCATTCCCCCGCGCGAATCCGTCGCCGTGATCGCCGTGGACACCGCGTGGGACCGCATCGGCACCGAGAGCGCGGAGGCGGTGGAAAGCGGCGTCACGAGCGAGAACCTGTGCTACGTCATCTACACCTCCGGCAGCACCGGCCGGCCCAAGGGCGTGGCCATGCACCACCGCGGGGTGGCCAACTACATCCACTGGGGCATCCGCTTCTACGGCGCGGACGGGGGCAACGGCGCGCCCGTCTTTTCCTCCATGGCGGTGGACCTGACGGTCACCAACCTCCTCCCCCTGTTCGCCGGGCGCACCGTGCGCCTGCTGCCGGAAGAGTCGCCGGTGGAAGCGCTGGCCGGCGCCATCCGCGCGCGCCCGGGCTTCGGGCTCATCAAGATCACCCCCATCCACCTGGGGCTGCTGAACACCATGCTGCGGCCGGAGGAGCTGGCTGGCGCGGCGCGCACGCTGGTGATCGGCGCCGACTTCCTTTCCGCCGAGCCCACGGTGCTGTGGCAGGAGCAGGCGCCCGGGGTGCGGCTGATGAACGAGTACGGGCCCACGGAGACGGTGGTCGGCTGCTCGGCGTACGTGCTTCCCACGGGCAAGCACCTGTCGGGCCCGGTGCCGGTGGGCCGCGCCATCCAGAACCTGACCTTCCAGGTGCTGGACGTACACATGGAGCCGGTGCCGCTGGGGCTGCCGGGCGAGCTGTACATCGGCGGCGCGGGGGTGGCGCGCGGCTACCTGGGGCGCCCCGCGCTCACGGCGGAAAAGTTCGTCCCCGATCCGTTCACCGACAGGCCGGGCGAGCGCATGTACCGCACGGGCGACCGCGCGCGCTGGCAGGCGGACGGCAACCTCATGATCCTGGGCCGCACCGACAACCAGGTAAAGGTGCGCGGCTACCGCGTGGAGCTGGGGGAGATCGAGGCGGTGCTGCGGCGCCGTCCCGAGGTGCGCGACGTCCTGGTGGTGCTGCGCGAAGACCGGCCGGGCGACAAGCGGCTGGTGGCGTACGTCGTGGCGGACGCGGCCGACCCCGCCGCGCTGCGCGAGTACCTGCGCGAAAAGCTGCCGGAGTACATGGTTCCCGCCGCGTTCGTGGTGATGGCGTCGCTGCCGCAGACCGCCACCGGCAAGCTGGACCGCCGCACCCTTCCCGCGCCGGACTACGGGCGGGCCGCGGCGGGCGCGGGCGACGCGGGCGAGCCGGAAAGCTTCGTGGAGGCCCAGGTGCTCCAGATCTGGGAAGAGGTGCTGGAGGTGGACGACATCGCGCCCACGCAGAACTTCTTTGAGCTGGGCGGCAACTCGTTCCTGGCCCTGCGCCTGGTGGCGCTGGTGAACCGCCGCCTGGGCGGCGACCTGCCGCTGGCCACGCTGTTCGCCGGCGGCACGGTGCGGCACATGGCGGAAACGCTGGAGCAGCAGCGCACCGCCGCCCCGGTCGCCCCGGAGGCCATCGTCCCCATGCAGCCGGGCGGATCGCTGCCGCCGCTGTTCTGCGTGCACCCGGCCGGCCGCAGCGTGGCGGGCTACGTGAACCTGGTGCGCCACCTGGGCCCGGACCAGCCGGTGTACGGCCTGCGCGACGTGGGCGAGGATCTGTCGCGCCCCATCCCCCAGATCGCCCGCGAGCACGTGGAGGCCATGCGTGCCGTCCAGCCGGAGGGCCCGTACCACCTGCTGGGCTGGTCGTTCGGCGGATTCGTCGCGTACGAGATGGCCATTCAGCTGCAGCGCGCGGGGGAAACGGTGGCGTTCATGGGGATGCTGGACACCCTGTCGCCGGAGCTGGTGCACGCGTGGCCGTGGACGGACGACCTGGACCTGATCGTGGGCTCCGCCAGCGACGTGGCCGCGCTGAGCCGCAAGCCGTTCACCCTGCGCCGCGACGAGCTCGAGGGACTGCCGGTGGACGAGCAGGTGCGCCGCGTGGCCGCGCAGCTCCGCGAACAGGGCGCCGCGCCGGCGGACTTCGAGGAATCGTCGCTGCGCGAAAACTACGAGACGCTCAATGCCCGCATCCGCAGCCGCGCCGGCTACGTGGCGGAGCCCTTCCAGGGCACGCTGACCCTGTTCCGCGCCAGCTTCGTCAAGGAGCGGTGGATCGAGTTCTTTTCCGCCTACTCGGAAGAGGAAAAGACCACCATGGGGTGGTGCCGCCACACCCCGGACGTGGAGGTGCGCCCCGTTCCCGGTGCGCACGTCACCCTGGGCTCCGAGCCGCACGTGCGCGTGCTGGCGCGGCAGGCCACGGAGGCCCTCGCCCAGGCGCGGGCGCGGGTGAGCCGGGCGGAAGGCGGGGCGGATGCCGCACGAGGCTGAGCGCGCCGCGCCCCCGCGGATGATGGACCTGTCCCGCTGGCGCGCGCTGGGCGGGCTGCTGTGGAGCGCGTCCCGCTGGCGGGTGGCCTTCTTTGGACTCGTCGTGGCGCTGGTGGGGCTGCTGCCCACGGCGGTGGTGCTCACCACCGGCGCGCTGATCCAGGCCATTCCGGGCGTGATCCGCGACGGGCTTCAGGGCCCCGGCGGGACGCCCGCGCTGCTGGCGCTGGCGGGGCTGGCCGTCGGGCTGGCGGCGCTGGCCGTCGGCGGCAACGTGATGTCGCAGCAGGCCGGGGTGCTGGATTCCGACCTCGCGCTGGAGGTGCACCACACCGTCGCGCGCATGACGCTGGAAACGCCCGGCGTGGCCCCGCTGGAAGACCCCGCCGTGGCCAACGAGCTGGAGGCGGTGCAGGATGCGGAGCGGCGCGGCGTGCTGCAGCGCCCCGTGACGCAGCTGGCGGGGGTGGTCACCGCCCGGCTGCGCGGGCTGGGCGCGTTCGCGGTGCTGCTGGGGTTCCGCTGGTGGGCGCCGCTGGTGCTGTTCATCGCCTGGCAGCTCACCAACCGCGTGTACCTCACCGCCATGGAGCGCGGGCTGAGCGCCAAGTCGGGCCCGGGGGCAGAGCGGCTGCGCCGGTCGGAGTACCTGCGTTCGCTGGCCGTGGAGCCTGCCGCCGCCAAGGAGATCCGCGTGTTCGGGCTCGCCGGGTGGTCCGTGGGCCAGTACGGCGACGCGTGGATGGAGGCGCTGGAGGTGCTGTGGGCCAACCGCCGCGCCAGCCGCCGGCTGAACGCCGCCGCCATCGTGGCGCTGGGCGTGTCGCACGCGCTGGTGCTGGGCGCGCTGGGAATGGCCGCCAGCCGCGGCGAGGTGGCGCTGGCCGGGCTCTTTGTCTTTGCCCAGGCCGTGCTGGCGACGGCGGACCTGGGACTCATTGGCGACGCGCAGAACTGGACCTCGCAGACGCTGCACCTGGCCGGGCGGCTGACCGCCCTTCGCGAGCGCCTTCCGGGACACCGCATGCCCTCCGGATCGATCGGCGCGGTCCCGGCCGCCGCGGCGGACGGCGAGCCGTCGGAGGGGTCGATGGACGGCGTCCGCGCGGCGCCGGCGGGCGGGGCGGTGGCGCTGCGGCTGGACGGCGTGCGCTTCACCTACCGGGGGCGCGTGCTTCCCACGCTGGACGGGCTGACGCTGGACGTTCCCGCCGGGCAGTCGCTGGCCGTGGTGGGCGAGAACGGGGCGGGCAAGAGCACCCTCATCAAGCTGCTGTGCGGGCTGTACGAGCCGGACGGCGGGCGCATCACGCTGGACGGGGGACGCACGCCGCAGCAGTCGCGCGGTCGCATCGCCGTCATCTTTCAGGACTTCGTGCGCTACCGCCTGCCCCTGCGCGAAAACGTGGGTTTCGGCCACCTGGGATTGATGAACGACGCCGCCGCGCTGGAAGGTGCGCTGAGGGACGCTGGCGGAAAAGAGCTTCTTGAGCGACTTTCCTGCGGATGGGATACAGTCCTTTCCCGCGAGTTTCAGAATGGAGCAGATCTGTCCGGCGGGCAGTGGCAGCGCGTGGCGCTGGCCCGGGCGCTCACGGCGGTGCGCGGCGGGGCGGGGCTGCTGATTCTGGACGAGCCCACCGCCGCCCTGGACGTGCGCGCGGAGACGGAGCTGTTCGAGCGCTTTCTGGAACTGACGCGCGGCATCACCACCATCCTGGTCTCCCACCGGCTCAGCAGCGTGCGCCGGGCGGACCGCATCGTCGTCGTCGACGGCGGCCGCGTGGCCGAGGACGGCACGCACGACGAACTCATGAAGGCGGGCGGATTGTACGCGACCATGTACTCGCTGCAGGCGGACCGGTTTGCCGCGGCGCCGGACGGGGACGCGGCGGAGCGGGAGGTGGAGCATGGGTGAGCACTGGCGCTCGCTGCGGCTTCTGCTGCGCACGGCGTGGCGCACGGACCGCTGGCGCTCGCTGGCGCTGCTGCTGGAACCCGCGGGCTTTCTGCGCTTCGCCCTGTTCGCCTGGTGCCTCAAGCT
The DNA here is from genome assembly GCF_014202995.1 of Longimicrobium terrae. Taxonomy (NCBI): domain Bacteria; kingdom Pseudomonadati; phylum Gemmatimonadota; class Longimicrobiia; order Longimicrobiales; family Longimicrobiaceae; genus Longimicrobium; species Longimicrobium terrae. The sequence continues at coordinate 720,777 of NZ_JACHIA010000001.1, read as the reverse complement.
GATGGCCGACGGCGCGGTGCGGCACGACGCGCGGATGCTGGCGGCCGGCGCGGCGGGGATCACCGCCACCCGCGTGCTCTGGTTCGTGGGATTGTGGACGGGAAGCTGGATCCGCATCGGGCTCACCGAGCGGGTGGGCTTCGCCTTCGACCGCGAGATCGCGCGGCTCACGTCGGAGCTGCCCGGGGTGGAGCACCACGAGCGGCCCGACATTCAGGACCGGCTGGAGATGCTGCGGCAGAAGCAGGGCGTGCTGGGCAACTCGCTCAACACCCTCATCAACACCGCCAACGCGGTGGTGGCGGGGGTGGGCACCCTGGTGGCGCTGGCCTTTGCCAGCCCCTGGCTCCTGCTGCTGGTGCCCTTTGCGCTCCCGGTCATTCCCATCTCCACCGTGCAGCAGCGGTGGTACCGCGACGCGGAAGACCGCTTCGCCGAGCCCACCCGCCGGGCGCGCCACCTGCGCGCGCTCACGGTGGACCGCAACGCGGGAATGGAGCTGCGCGTGTTCGGGCTGGAGGCGGAGATCCTGTCCCGCTTCCGCCGCACCTGGCGCGAGTCGTGGCGGGGAACGCACGCCGCCGACCGCCGCGCCGCGCTGCTCAACAGCGCGGGCGAGCTGGTCTTCATGGCCGGCTACCTGGGCGCCGTGCTGCTGATGCTGTGGCGCGCGGGGCAGGGCCGGGCCACGCTGGGCGAGGTGGTGATGGTCGTCTACCTGGCGCAGCAGGTTCGCGGCGCGGTCATGGACCCCATCTGGAAGGTGGCCCGCCTGGGCGAGGCCCTCCGCGCCGCCAGCCGCCTGCTCTGGCTGCAGGACTACGCCGGCGGCGTCGGCCGCGGGGGAGACCGCCCCGCCCCCGCGCGCCTCGCGGAAGGGATCGTCTTTGAGAACGTCTCCTTCCGCTACCCCGGCACCGGCCGCTGGGCGCTGCGCGACGTGTCGTTCCGCATTCCCGCGGGGAGCGTGGTGGCGCTGGTGGGGGAGAACGGCGCGGGCAAGACCACGCTGGTCAAGCTGCTGTGCCGCATGTACGAGCCGACGGAGGGCCGCATCCTGGTGGACGGCGTGGACCTGGCCGGCATCGGGGTGGACGCGTGGCGCGAGCGGCTTTCCGCGGCGTTCCAGGACTTTGCGCGCTTCGAGCTGACGGCGCAGCGCACCGTGGGCGTGGGGCACCTGCCCCGGCTGGACGACCGCGCCGCCGCCCGCGAAGCGCTGGAGCGGGCCGGCGCCGCCGACGTGCTCACCCGGCTGCCGGACGGCGCGGAGTCGCAGCTGGGCGGGCGGTGGGAGGGGGGCGTGGACCTTTCCACCGGGCAGTGGCAGAAGCTGGCGCTGGGCCGCGCGCTGATGCGGCAGGACCCGCTGGTGGTGTTTCTGGACGAGCCCACCGCCAGCCTGGACGCCATGACCGAACACGCGCTCTTTGAGCGCTACACGAACGAAGCCCGCTCCGGCGCGTCGCGCGGCGCGGTGACCCTGCTGGTGTCGCACCGCTTCAGCACCGTCCGCGGGGCCGACCTGATCCTGGTCATCGACGGCGGCGGCGTGGCGGAGCTGGGGCCCCACCACGAGCTGCTGCTGCGTGGCGGGCTGTACGCCGAACTGTACCAGCTTCAGGCGAGGTCGTACGCATGACCGCGCCGCGCACGAACCACTCCCTTTCCTCCTCAGGGGCCGACAGCATGAAACCTCACCCTTCGCTCGCGCGGGCCCCGCGGTTCGCCGCCGCGCTCGGGACACGCCCGGCCTCCGCGGACGCGGGGCCGGTGCCGGCGGAGCACATGGGCGGCATCGCCCAGGCGCTCAGCATCCGCTACAACAACCTCGTCTACGACATGAAGTCGCGGGGGGAGGACGTCATCGTCCTGTCCCTGGGCGAGGCCTTCTTCGACATCCCGCTGTTCCGCTTCGACGACCTGCCGATGCCGGACGGCTACCACTACTCGCACTCGCGCGGCGTGCCGGAGCTGCGCCGCCGCCTGGCCGCCTACTACGGCGAGCGCTACGGCGTGCCGGTGGATCCGGCGGATGAAATCCTCGTGACCGCGGGGAGCAAGATCGCCATCCACATGTCGCTCATGGCCATCCTCAACCCCGGCGACGAGGCCATGGTGCTGGAGCCGGCCTGGGTGAGCTACACCGAGCAGGTAAAGCTCTGCCACGCCGTGCCGGTCATGGTGCCGCACGACGCGGGGATCTTCCGCCTGGGCGAGTTCATCACCGCCCGGACGCGGGTCATCATCGTCAACAACCCCAACAACCCGTCGGGCAAGCTGCTGACGGCGGAGGAGCTGGCGCACCTGCACGAGCTGGCGGACGAGCACGGGCTGTTCATCCTGTCCGACGAGGCGTACAGCGACTTCGTCCCCGAAGGCCGGTTCATCTCCCTGGGCGCGGGCGACCCGGAAAAGCGCCACACCCTCATCTGCAACTCCATGTCAAAGAACCACGGCATGTCGGGGTGGCGCCTGGGATACGTGATCGGCCGGCCCACGGTGATCGACGAGGTGCTCAAGATCAACCAGCACCTGGTCACCTGCCCGCCCACCATCCTGCAGTACTACCTGGAGCGGCACTTTGCCGAGGTGCTGGAAATCACCCGGCCGCAGATCGCCGAGGTGGTGCGCCGGCGCGCCGAGCTGGCCGCCTTCATGGACGCGCGCGGCATGACGTACCTGCCGGGCGACTCCACCTTCTACTTCTTCGTTTCCATCGGGCGCGCGGGGGTGTCGTCGGAGGAGTTCTGCACCCGCCTGCTCACGGCGCACGGCGTAAGCACCGTTCCGGGCATCGGCTACGGCGACTCGTGCGACGGCTTCATCCGGGTGTCGGTGGGGACGGAAAACATGGAGCGCACGCGGCGGGGAATCGTCCTGGTGGATGAACTGATCGAGGTACTGGCGATGGAAAACGGCCTGCTGGCCACTACGGGCACGGAGGTGATGGCATGAGCGACACGCAGACCGGGATCCTTCCCATTCCCCCCATCGCGGTGCGCGGCGGCGGAGCGCCCCGCCGCCACGTCCTGTCCATTCTGGACCTGTCCGCGGACGAGGTGCTGTACCTGTGCCGCCGCGCCGTCGCCATCAAGCGGTCCGATGCGGATCCGCAGACGCTGCGCGGGCGCACGGTGGGCGTGTACTTCCGCAAGACCTCCACCCGCACCCGCACCGGCTTTCTGGTGGGCGCCGGCCGGCTGGGGGCCACGACGGTGGCCTTTGGCAGCACCGAGCTGCAGACCAACACGGGCGAGTCGCTGGGCGACACCGCGCGCACCCTGGCCGGCTACCTGGACGTGCTGGTGATGCGCACCAACGAGAGCGTGGCCGAGATGCAGGCGTTCGCCGCGCACCCGTCCATGTCGGTGATCAACGCGCTCAGCTCCGACGAGCACCCCACGCAGGCGCTGACGGACCTGAGCAGCATGCTGGAGCACTTCGGGCGGCTGGAAGGCTTGTCCGTCCTGTACCTGGGCGAGGGCAACCGCACGGCCGCGTCGCTGGCGCTGGCCATGAGCCGCATTCCGGGCACGCGCCTGGTGGTGGCCGCGCCGGAGGGATACGGGCTGGACCCGCGGGTGCTGGCAAAGGCGCTCGAGCTGGCGGCGGCGTCCGGCGCCGTGGTGCAGCAGACGCACGACGCGGACGGGCTGGAGGCGGGCTTCGACGTGGTCTACACCAGCCGCTGGCAGGAGATGGGGGTGAGCAAGCCGGACCCGGAGTGGAAGACGCGGTTCGCCCCGTTCCGCGTCACGCGGGCGCTGGCGGAGCGCGTGTCGGCGCCGGGCGCGGTGTTCATGCACGACCTGCCCGCCGTGCGCAACGAGGACGTGGACGATGAGGTGCTGGACGGGGAACGCAGCCTGGCCTGGGTGCAGGCGCAGTACAAGATGTGGAGCGCCATGAGCGTCATGGAGTGGTGCGGGGCGGGCGTGGCGGATGAGGGCTGACACGGCGCCACCCCCCTTCCGGGGCGGCGCACTGCCATATGGACTCACGGATGGCGACGAAATCATGAGCCAATCGGCCGCACACAACCTGGAGCCGCGGGGCGGGCCCGGCCGCCGCACCGTGGAGCTGCCGGCGAGCCTTCCGCTCGCCCCGGCCCCGCCGCGCCACGCGGGGTCGGCCGTGGTGCACGCGCACCACGGGGAGATCGTGCAGGGCGTGTTCTACTCGGCGGACGGCACGCTGGAGCACGGGCTGGTCACCCTTCCCTGTCCCCTGTTCAGCGCCCGCGCCCGCTTTCACGCCCGCCCCACGGGGCCGCTGGCGGTGGAGCCGTCGGACCGCGGCCGCGCCCTCAAGGCCGCGCGCATGACGCTGGACGCGCTGGGGCGCACCGGCTGGGGCGGCTCGCTGCGCATGGAGGGCAACGTGCCGCTGCGCTGGGGGTGCGGCTCGTCCACCACCGACGTGCTGGCCGCCATCTTCGCGGTGTGCGACGCCTTTGGCACGCAGCTGCCGCGCGAGTGGATCGCGCGCATCTCCGTGGCGGCGGAAAGCGCCAGCGACTCGCTCATGTACGGCCCCGAGCGCGCCATTCTCTTTGCCCAGCGGCTGGGCACCGTGCTGATGGACCTGGGGGCGCCGCTTCCCCCGGTGCGCGTCCTTGGCTTCAACACCGAGGCGGACCGCGGGGTGGAAACGCTGGCCCTTCCCCCGTGCCAGTACTCGCCGTGGGAGGCCGAGGCCTTCCGCCCCATCCTGGGGCTGCTGCGCCACGCGGTGGAGCGGCAGAACCCGGTGCTGCTGGGCCGGGTGGCCACCGCCAGCACCCTCATCATGCAGCGCCACCGCCCCAAGCGCGGCATGGCCGACCTGCTGCGGCTGGCGTCCGAGTGCGGCGCGCTGGGCGTGCAGGTGGCGCACAGCGGCACCGTGGTGGGCTTTTTGTTTCACCCCGGGGCGCGCTCGGAGGCGGACGTGGGCCGCGCGCGCGCCGGGCTGCACCGCCTGGGAATGGACCGCACCTGGGACTTTTCCACCGATTCCGCCCCGCACCCCGCAGGACTCCCGTGAGTACAGCCGTCATCCACGCCAACATCGTGGACGCCATCGCCCTCCCCCGCATCGTGTGGCTGCGCCCCAACCTGATCGGGCTGGCGTTCACCCTCATGAAGCTGCTTCCCGCGCGCCACATCGTGCGCAAGGCGGGCGAATCGGGCGAGCTGCGCCCCGGCGGGCTGATCGCCGAAACCACCTCGGGCACCTTTGGCCTGGCGCTGGCCATGGTGGCGCGCCTGCAGGGGCACCCGCTCTTTCTGGTGAGCGACCCCGCCATCGACGCGCCGCTCAAGCGCCGGCTGGAGGACCTGGGCGCCACGGTGCACATCGTGGACAAGGCCGGCGCGTCCGGCGGCTACCAGCAGGCGCGGCTGGAGGTGCTGGAGCGGGTGCTGCGCGAAAACCCGGGCTCGTTCTGCCCGCGCCAGTACACCAATCCGCACAACCCGGAAAGCTACGCCCCCTGCGCCGAGCAGCTTTCGCACGCCGCCGGCGCGGTGGACTGCCTGATCGGCTCGGTGGGCTCCGGTGGCTCGGTGTGCGGCATCTCGTCGTACCTGCGGCTGCTGGGCCCGGAGCTGGAGGTGGTGGGGGTGGATACGCACCGCAGCGTGCTGTTCGGGCAGAGCGACGCGGGAAGCGGGCGCCTGCTGCGCGGGCTGGGCAACAGCCTGATGCCCGCCAACGTGGACCACACCGCGTTCGACCAGGTGCACTGGGTGGGCGCGGCCGAGGCGTTCCGCGCCACGCGCGAACTGCACCGCGGCCATTCGCTCTTCATGGGCCCCACCAGCGGCGCGGCGTACCTGGTGGCGGACTGGTGGGCGCGCCGCAACCCGGACCGGCTGGGCGCGGTGATCCTTCCGGATGAAGGCTACCGCTACCTGGACACCGTGTACGACGACGCCTGGCTGGAGGCGCAGGGCGCGCGGCTGGACGTGCTTCCCCGCGAGCCGGTGGAGTGGGACCATCCGCACGACGGCACCGATCCGTGGGCCTTTTATCAGTGGGGCCGGCGCACGCACGCCGGGGTGATGGGCGGCGCGGCGCGGCTGCAGGGGGTGCCGTCGTGACCCGCGACGCGGTCCTCTTCATCGAAAGCAACACCAGCGGCACCGGGCGCCTGTTCGTCCGCGCCGCGCGGGAGATGGGGCTGCGGCCGGTGCTGGTGACCGCCGCGCCGGCGAAGTACGCGTATCTGGCGGAGGCGGACGCCCCGGAGGTCGTCGTCCTCCCCCGTGTGGACGACGCGGCGCTGGACGAACTGGTGCGCGCGCGCTTCGGCGGCGGCGCGGCGGTGGCGGGGGTCACCAGCAGCTCCGAGTACTGGATCGCCACGGCGGCGGCGCTGGCGGCCCGGCTGGGGCTGGCCGGGCCGGACGCGGCCGCCGTGCACGCCGCGCGCGACAAGTCGCACCAGCGGCGGGTGCTGGGGGCGGGCGGGGTGGGCGTTCCCGCCTGGCGCGCGGTGGATCGCGTGGCGGACGCGGTCGCGGCGGCGCGGGAAATCGGCTTTCCCGTCGTGCTCAAGCCCGTGGGCGGCAGCGGCAGCGTGGGCGTCCGCGCCTGCGCCGATGCGGGTGAGACGGAGCGCCACGCGGCCGCGCTGCTGGAGTCCGGCGACGGCGGGCGGGTGCTGGTGGAGGCGCTGGTGGAGGGCGCCGAGTTCTCGGTGGAGATGTTCAGCCGGCGCGTGGTGGGGATCACCCGCAAGCACCTGGGCGCGCCGCCCGCCTTTGTGGAGACGGGGCACGACTACCCCGCCGCCCTGTCCGCGGGGGACGCCGCGGCGCTGGAGTCCGCCGTCGTGCGCGGCACGGAGCTGCTGGGGCTGGGATGGGGGCCGCTGCACTGGGAGCTGCGGATGCGTGGCGGCGAGGCGGTGGTGATGGAGGTCAATCCGCGGCTGGCGGGCGGCTTCATTCCCGAGCTGGTGCGCCACGCGCAGGGGATCGATCTGATCCGACAGACGCTGCGGCTGGTGGTGGGGCTGGCACCGGACCTCGCGCCCTCCGCGCACCGCCACGCCTCCATCCGCTTCCTGTTCGCCCCGGGGGACGGGCCGCTGGCGGGGGTGGTGGGGATGGACGCCGCGCGCGGGATGTCCGGCGTGGTGGACGCGGCGCTCTACCGCGCCCTGGGGGACGTGCTGGAGGTGCGCGGCGACTTTCGCGACCGCATCGGCCACGTGGTCGCCCTGGGGGAGACGGAGGACGATTCGGCCTCCGCGGCGGAGCGGGCGCGCGGCGCCGTCCGCGTGGTGATCGGCCGGCCCGCGGCGCTGGGGGTGGGGTGATGGAAAGCACCGGACGCATCCGCCGGCAGCTGGACCCGCGCGCGCGCCCCATCGTCTTTGGCGACCAGGTGGACGGCGCCCTGCGCGACGAGTTTCCGCACTACCTGCGCATCGACCGCGCGCACTTGGTGATGCTGGTGGAGCAGGGGATCCTCCCCGCGCAATCCGCCCGCCGGCTGCTGGGGGCGATGGCGGAGCTGGAGGCGGATGACTATGCGGCGCTGCGGGGCCGGGCCGCGCCGCGCGGGCTGTATCTGCTGTACGAAAACCACCTGATCGAGCGGCTGGGCGACCGCGACGGCGGCGCCGTGCACCTGGCCCGCTCGCGCAACGACATCAACGCCACCGTGCTGCGGCTGCGGCTGCGCCCCGTGGTGGACGGCCTCGCGCGCGAGGTGCTGCGCCTGGCCGCCGCGCTGCTGCGGGGCGCGGAACGGCACGCGGAGATGGTGATGCCCATCTACACGCACCACCAGGCGGCGCTCCCCGTGACCTGGGGCCACTACCTGTCCGGCGTGGCCGCGGCGCTGCTGCGCGACGCGGAAGGGATCGAGGCCGCCGCGGCGGAGCTGGAGCGCTGCCCGCTGGGCGCCGGCGCCGCGGGGGGGACGACGGTCCCGATCGACACGGAGCGCACCGCGGCGCTGCTGGGATTCCGGCGCGGCGTGCTGCACTCGCTGGACGCCGTGGCCTCGCGCGACCTGGTGCTGCGGCTGCTTTCCGCGGCCGCCGTCCTGGGGGTGACGCTCAGCCGCCTCGCCACGGACCTGCAGCTGTGGAGCACGGCGGAGTTCGGGCTGATCGCCTTTCCCGACGAGCTGGTGGGGAGCAGCTCCATGATGCCGCAGAAGCGCAACGCCTTTCTGCTGGAGCACGTGCAGGGGCGGGCGGGGGCCCCGCTGGGCGCATTCAGCGCCGCCGCCATGTCCATGCACGCCACGCCGTTCAGCAACTCCGTGGCGGTGGGCACGGAGGGCGTGCGGCCGCTGTGGAACGCGCTGCAGCAGGTGACGGAGGCCGCGCTCCTGGCGCGGCTGTGCGTGGCCGGCGCGCAGCCCCGGCCGGACGCCATGCGCCGCCGCGCGGTGGAAGGATTCACCCCCGCCACGGAGCTGGCCAACCGGCTGGTGCTGGGGTCGGACCTTTCCTTTCGCCAGGCGCACCACCGCGTGGGCGAGCTGGTGGCCGCCGCGGCGGAGGGCGGCGAGCCCATGGCCGCTTCCGCGGAGCGCTGCTTTGCGGAGCTCGGCGCGCTCTTCGACGCCGCGTGGCTGGACCCCGCGCGGGTGGCCGCGTCCGCCGCGTACGGCGGCGGGCCCGCGCCCTCTTCACTGCGCCGCGTTCTGGCGGAGCTGCGGGCCGCGTGGGGCGCCGCCGCCAGCCGCGTGCGCGAGCGGTCGCGCCGCTGGCGGCGGGGAGACGCGGCGCTGGACGCGGCCGTGGCCGCGGTGCTGGCGGGAACGCATCCGGCCGGATCGGCCGCGTCGACCCAATCGACCGCATCGACCGCATCGACCGCATCGACCGCATCGACCGCATCGACCGCATCGCCGATGCAGGAGCGGGTGCATGGAGCGTGATCTTCGTTCGCGCGCGCCCTCCGGTTCGCGGCGGAGCTCATCCCCCTGCGTCTCACCATCGCGGAAATCTCGCGGGCGGACGCCGCGGATCCCGCGTTCGCCGCCGGCCCGGTTTCATGAGTCGCATCGCAGCCACGCCGCCCCGCGGCACACCCGCTTTCCCTTCTGACCCGCTGGAACCCATGCAGACCACCGTGCGCGACCAGGACGCCCAGAGCCTTGCCCTGGCCACGGGGGACGCCGAGGTGGATGGGCTGAACGCCGAGTTCTACGGCGCCATCCGCTACCCCGGCCCGCCCATGTCCTTTGAGCGGCTCGCCGACGCGCGCTTCTGGGCCGACGCACTGGACCACGACATCGGCCGCGCCGGCCGCCCCGTGCTTCCCGTGGAGGGCGCGCGGGTGTGGGTGGCCGGGTGCGGAACCAACCAGGCCGTCATCACCGCGCTCATGTTTCCCGGCGCGCGGGTGGTGGGCTCTGACCTGTCCGCCGCCTCGCTGGAGATGGCGGAGCGCAGCGCCGGCCAGCTTGGCGTGCAGAACCTGGAACTGCGGCGCGAAAGCATTCACGAGGCTGGCTACCAGGCCGAGTTCGACTACGTCATCTGCACGGGCGTCATCCACCACACGGCCGACCCCGGCCGCACGCTGGCGCACCTGTCCGCCGCGCTGCGTCCGGGCGGGGTCATGCAGCTGATGGTCTACAACCGCTACCACCGCACGCTGAGCACCGCGTTCCAGAAGGCCATGCGCGCGCTGCTGGGCGACTCCGGCTACGCGTACGAGCGCGAGCTGGAGATGGCCCGCCGCTTCGTCCATCACTTCACCCCGCCGGAGAACGCGGTGGGCGGGGCGGCGAACATGGGCGCGTGGCTGGCCGGCTACCGCTCCGCGCCGGACGCGCAGCTGGCGGATTCCCTCATCCAGCCGGTGGAGCACAGCTTTACGGTGGAGTCGCTGGACTCACTGGCGCAGGGCGCGGGGCTGGAGCTGCTGACCCCCTTTCCCAACCCGTTCGACGCCGCTAAGGGCACGCTGCACTGGGAGATGGAGCTGGGCGATCCGGAGCTGCAGCGCGGCTACGACGAGCTTCCCGACGCGCGGCGGTGGCAGGTGACCAACCTGCTGTCGATGGAGGGCTCGCCCATGCTCTGGTTCTACCTGCAGCGCCAGGATTCGCCCGAGTCGCGCCGCTCTACCCGGGAGCTGTGCGAGGCCTTTCTGGCCGGGCGCTACGTCCGCGCCGCCACCACGCGGGGGATGCACCTGGTCGGCCCGGGCGGCGTGTACGCCGCTGAGCCCAGCCAGCAGATGCCGTTTCCCGTCTGGCGCGGCAAGGGCGACGCGAAGCGTGTGTTCGACGCGCTGGATCCGCGCGAGACGATGGAGGAGACGATGCGGCGGCTGGGGATCGACACCGCCGACCCGCGGACGGTGAACCGGCTGCGCGTTCAGCTGGCCTCCTCCGCCTATCCGTTCCTGCGCCCGGCGTAGCCCCGCATCCGCGGCGGGCCCTCCATGACGGACGGCCCGCGGCGGATGCGGCGACGAAGTGAATGATCCACCACACGGCAACCCATCCTCCCGTTCCAGAAGCGAGCTGTCCATGCCGCCGGTAAGCACCGACCAAGTCGTCGCCATGTATTCCCGCTATCCCTATCCCACCCCGGTGGTGGGCGGGGGCTTGTCGTACGACGTGGCCAACCTGTTTTCCCTGCTGTGCGGCGGCGACGCGCTGGAGGGGAGCAGCGTTCTGGACGCCGGGTGCGGCACGGGGCAGCGGGCCGTGGGCTTTGCGCAGCGCTACCCCGGCGCGCGGGTGCGGGGGATGGACGCGGTGGAGCCCGCGCTCAACGTGGCCCGCGAGCTGGCCACCCGGCACGCAGTAAAGAACGTCGCCTTCACCCGCGGCGACATCATGAAGCTGGAGATGGGGGAAACGTTCGACTTCATCATCTCCACCGGCGTGGTGCACCACCTGGAGGACCCCCGGCGCGGGCTGCACAACCTCTGCCGCCACCTGTCGCCGGACGGGGTGATCTGCGTGTGGGTCTATCACCCCTTTGGCGAGATGGAGCGCCTGATCGGCCGGGAGCTGCTGCAGACGCTGTGGGGCGCGGACCGCGGCGACCTGGCCGAAGGGCAGCGGGTGATGGAACAGCTTCAGCTGCGGCTGGGCGCCGGGCGCTACGGCCACGGTGCGGACGCATCGCAGCCCGCCTCGCGCCGCGGCCAGCTGTCCGCGGACGCCGACGCCTTCATGCACCCCATCGTGCACGCGTACCGTTTCGGACAGGCCATGGACCTGTTCCGCGACAGCGGCGTGGAGTGGGTGGCCGTCAACGGCATCAACACGCCGGAAGTGATGAAGCTGGTGGACCTGGACGGGGTGGAAGACGCCGGCCGCGAGTTCTGCCTGCGCGCCGAAGACCTGTTCCAGAGCGGCGACCTGGCCCGCCGCTTTGACGCGCTCCCGCGCACGGAGCGCTACCGCGCGATCGAACTGCTGATGAAGCCCACCGGGTTCACCCTGGTGGCCGGGCGCGGCAACGCGGCCGCCAGACTCACCGCGCGCATCGCGGGCAACGCCGTCCCCACGGGCGAACTGCCGGCCCCGGACGAGGGCATCTTCCGCGTCTGACCGGCGCGGACGGCCGCTGTCGGCGGAGACCGTTTTCCGCGGATGAATCGCGGGAAGTGTCCGCTTATGGGACGGCCCCGTTCCGCCAGCGGACGGTCCCGCGCGGTCCGCGAAACGTCATGTGGATGCGGCGCAACGACTTGACCTGAACGGGAGACCGGCACGCGCTTCGCCTTGTACGGGCGTGCGCCGTCTCCGCACCCGCGTGGGGGTTCCGCACCCTCCGCCCCTCCCTACCGCCTTACCGCGACAGACCGATGGACACCCTGCTGCAGGACCTTCGCTACGCGCTGCGCACGCTGCGCCGCTCCCCCGGCTTTGCGCTGGTGGCGGTGTTCACCCTGGCCCTGGGCATCGGGCTCAACACCGCCATCTTCAGCGTGGTGAACGGGGTGCTGCTGCGGCCCCTGCCGTTCCGCGACCCGGACCAGCTGGTGCGGCTGCACCACACGCACCCCGAAAAGGCGGCGGAGGGCGGCCCCTTCAGCCCGCAGGACCTGGAAGACCTGCAGGCCGGGGCTACCGGCTTCGAGGCGCTGGCCGGCTACCTGTACCAGGCCGGCGACGCGGCGCTCAACCTCACCAGCAACGGCGAGCCGGCGCAGGTGCAGGCTTCGCACGTGTCCAAGGAGTTCTTTCCCGTCATGGGAGTGAACGCCGCCCTGGGCCGCACGCTGCGCCCGGAGGAGAACGTTCCCGGCGCGGACCGCGTCGTGGTGCTGAGCGACGCCATGTGGCGCGGCCGCTTCAACGCCGACCGCTCGCTGGTGGGGCGCACCATCACCCTGCAGGGCGAGCCGTTCACCGTGGTCGGGGTGATGCCGCCCAGCTTCTCATTCCCCGCCACGGAGGTGGAGGCGTGGGTCCCCATCTCGCTGATCGGGGAAGACGACATTCCGCGTGAGCGCGGGCTGCGGTGGATGAACGTGGTGGGGCGGCTGCGTCCGGGCACCTCGCCCGAGGCGGCGCTGGGATCGGTGAACGCGGTGCTGGCGCGCCTGGCCGCGGAGCACACCGACACCAACGAGGGATGGGGACGCGCCCGGCTGGAAACGCTGCGCGACAGCGTGGTGGGCCCGGTGCGGCCGGCGCTGCTGGTGCTGCTGGGCACCGTGGTTCTCGTCCTCCTGGTGGCGTGCGCCAACCTCGCCAACCTGCTTCTGGCCCGCGCCTCGGCGCGCGAGCGCGAGCTGGCCGTGCGCACCGCCATGGGCGCCGGGCGGGGCCGGCTGGTGCGCCAGATGCTCACCGAAAGCCTCGTGCTGGCACTGATGGGCGGCGTGCTGGGGCTGTTGCTGGCGGTGGTGGGCGTCCGCGCGCTGCTGCGGCTGAGCGCGGGCACCATCCCCCGTCCGGAAGAGGTGGGGATCGACGCGCGCGTGGCCGTCTTTGCCCTCCTCCTTTCCATCGTCACTGCCGTCCTTTTCGGGATGGTGCCGGCGCTGCGCGCGGCCCGCGGCTCCACCTCCGACACGCTGCGCGACGGCGGGCGCGGCGGCAGCGAGCGCCGCGGCGGCACCACCCGCGCCGTGCTGGTGATGGCGCAGACCGCCGCCGCCATGGTGCTGCTGGTGGGCGCCGGGCTGCTGGTGAAGTCGTTCTGGAAGCTGGTGTCGGTGGATCCCGGCTTCCGCTCGGAGCAGGTGCTGCTGGCCTCGCTGGAGATTCCGGAAGACCGCTACGACGGGCTGGCCAAGAACGTCTACCGCAACGAGCTCATCCGCACGCTGGGGGAGCTTCCCGGGGTGAACGCGGTGGGCGCGGCCAAGACGCAGCCGCTGCAGGGCGGGGGAGAGGCGTACGAGTTCACCCTTCCCGGCCGCACCGGGGCCGACGCCACCATGAGCCCCGCGTCGGGCACGCTCATCGTGAGCCCGGGCTACTTTTCCGCGCTGGGCATTCCGCTGCTGCGCGGCCGTACGTTCGAGGCCAACGACGACCTGGAAGAATCGCCCGCGGTGCTGATGATTGACCAGGCGGCGTCGCGCCGCTACTGGCCGGGCGCGGACCCGGTGGGGCAGACGGTGAGCCTGGGCGAAACGCCGTTCACCATCATCGGCGTGGTGGGCGACGTGCGCACCGAGGGATTGGCCGCCGATCCGCAGCCCACCGTGTACTTTCCCTTCGGCGTGGCGCCGCGCTCCGCCACCCAGCTGTTCATCCGCACCTCCGGCGACCCGGCGCTGATGGCGGCCGCCGTCCGCAAGGCCATCCACGGCGTGGACCCGCTGCAGCCGCTGGCCGAGGTGCGCCCGCTGAGCAGCGCCATGGCCGACACGGTGGCGCAGCCGCGCTTCTTCACCATCCTGCTCACGCTGTTCGGCGGGGTGGCGGTGCTGCTGGCGGCGCTGGGGCTGTACGGCGTCGTCGCCTACACGGTCACGCGCCGCAAGACGGAGATCGGCATCCGCATGGCGCTGGGCGCGCGCTCTCGCGACGTGGTGCAGATGGTGGTGGGTCGCTCGGCGCTGCCCACCGGCGCCGGAATCCTGGTGGGCGCGTTCGGCGCGCTGCTGCTCACCCGGCTGATGGCGTCCATGCTCTTTCAGGTGCGCCCGGCGGACCCGGCCACCTTTATCGGCGCGGCGCTGCTGCTGGGCGTGGTGGCGCTGGTGGCCAGCTGGCTTCCCGCTCGCGGCGCCGCCCGCATCGAGCCCACGCAGGCGTTGCGCGCGGACTGACCGAGATGCCGGTTTCGCCTCGTCCACGCGGGCGGGGCGAAACCGGCATCGTGCATGTCGCGGGTGTTCGCAGCGCGCACGTATTGCGACGTAAAACAAAAGTATATGGTGAGGGCGATCGTGGGGCCGGTCGCGCCTGGGTGGCGGAAAACGCTATTCCGCAGGGGATTTTGTGGATGCGGAGCGTTTGGGTGGCGCAATGTGGGTGGGGGTGTACTTGCATGTTTTTCCCGACAAGCTTATACATTGTCCCACAATCGAACAGCAGCGCTTTGCACCCCACCAGGCACGCGTGGGTGACCCGGCCCGCGGCTTTCTTGCGCGTGGTGGGCGCGTCGCCGTGCCCCGGCGTCGTCATCCAGCGCGCCTGACGTTTCGCGGATCGCGCCGCGCGGACACCCTGCGGCCCCGCTCCGGACAGGGCGTTGCGGAAGGTCATCCATCGACAGCAGCGTCGTCGTGATGGGCCGCCGCGCGCCGGACGGGGAACGAGGTGGATCTGCCGGACGCGCGGGACAACGACGGGTGGCACAGAAGGACTCGGACGCTGCTTGGCGGACGTGTATCGGGGGATGAAGGGCCAGCGGATGGGCCGCGGTAACCGGATGCGCGACAGCGGAATCCCACAACCGGACACCTTTTGGCCCCACGCCCCGCCATCGAATGACGTAAGTGCTTGCAATGGTGGTGTTTGGCGTGGTCGGGCCGGATGGACCTGTCCTTGCCTTTTCCGGGCTCCGCGAAAGCCCGCCAACACTCAGGAATCTGCTTTCAAGAAGGTAATCTCGTGGATATTCCGCGCGCTCCCAGAACCACCCCCCGCCGCTATGTGATCGGTGGCGCCGTCGCCATGGTGCTGGCGGTGGCCACCGTGGCCCTGGCCCGCATGGAGCCGGCCGCGCCCAAGCTGGACGGCGCATCCGTGTGGACGGACACCGTCAAGCGCGGCACCATGATGCGCGAGGTGCGCGGCCCCGGCACGCTGGTTCCCGAGCAGATCCGCTGGGTGTCGGCCGTGACCGCCGGCCGCGTGGAGCGCATTCTGGTGCAGCCCGGCATGACGGTGCAGCCCGGAACGCCGCTGCTGGTGCTGAGCAACGCCGACGTGCAGCGCGACGCGCTGGAGGCGCAGCGCCAGCTGGTGGGCGCCGAGGCCGACAAGACCACCCTGGGCGCCACGCTGGAAAACCAGCGCCTTACGCAGGAGGCCGCCGTGGCCACCGTGCGCGCCGACCAGCGCGAGGCCGAGCGCCAGGCCGTAGCCAACCGTGAGCTGGCCGGCCGGGGTCTGATCTCGCGCATGGAGCTGCAGCGCTCCGAAGACCGCGCCGAAGAGCTGTCCAGCCGCCTGCGGGTGGAAGAGCAGCGCCTGCGCTTTCTTTCGCAGAGCATGCGCGACCAGCTTTCCGCCCAGCAGACGCAGGTGGAGCGGCTGCGCGGCCTGTCGGACTTTCAGCGCGGATACGTGGAAAGCATGCGCGTGCTGGCCGGCACCGACGGCGTGGTGCGCGAGCTTCCCCTGCAGGAAGGGCAGTGGGTGACGCCGGGATCGCCGCTGGCGGTCGTCGTGCGCCCCGGCCGCCTCAAGGCGCAGCTCCGCATTCCCGAAACGCAGGCGCGCGACCTGGTGGTGGGCCAGACGGCCCGCATCGACACGCGCAACGGAATCGCCCAGGGCCGCGTGTCGCGCATCGATCCGGCCGTGCAGGATGGCTCCGTCACCGTCGACGTCACGCTGGAGGGCGAGCTGCCGCGCGGCGCCCGCCCCGACCTGAGCGTGGACGGGGTGATCGAGATCGAGCGCATTCCCAACGTGCTGTACGTGGACCGCCCGGCGTACGGGCAGGCCGGCGGCACCCTGGGAATGTTCCGGGTGGAAGAGGGCGGCCGCACCGCCGCCCGCACCGACGTGCGCCTGGGCCGCAGCTCCGTGAACACCGTCGAGGTGCTCAGCGGGCTGCGCGAGGGCGACGTGGTGATTCTGTCGGACATGACCGCGTGGGACCGCTCCAAGAAGGTCCGCCTGCGCTGAGCCCATCCATCAAACCCAACCGAAAGCGAATCCCCGTGGAACAGCAATCCAAGGCCCTCATCCGGCTCGAGGGCGTGACCAAGGTATTCTACACCGACGAGGTGGAGACGCACGCGCTGGCCAACGTGCACCTGGAGGTGCGCGAGGGAGAATACCTGGCCATCGCCGGGCCGTCGGGCGGCGGCAAGACCACGCTGCTTTCCATCCTGGGCCTGCTGGACAGCCCCACCGGCGGCGAGTACCAGCTGAACGGGCACTCGGTGGCCCGGCTGACGGCCGCGCAGCGCGCCCACATCCGCAACCGCGAAATCGGCTTCGTCTTTCAGGCCTTCAACCTGATCGGCGACCTGAGCGTGCAGGAAAACGTGGAACTGCCGCTGACCTACCGGAAGATGCCGGCGGCGGAGCGCAAGCAGCGCGTGCTGGAGGCGCTGGAGCGGGTGGGGATGGCGCACCGGGTGAACCACTATCCCGCGCAGCTTTCCGGTGGTCAGCAGCAGCGCGTGGCCGTGGCGCGCGCAATCGCGGGCAAGCCCAGCGTGCTGCTGGCGGACGAACCGACGGGCAACCTGGACTCGGTGAACGGCGAGTCGGTGATGGCGCTGCTGCGCGAGCTGCACCAGGAAGGCGCCACCGTCTGCATGGTGACGCACGATCCCCGCTACGCCGAGCACGCCGAGCGCACCGTGCACCTGTTCGACGGGCAGATCGTGCGCGACGAGCGCGCCGGCGCCGCCGCTGCGGAGCGCCACGCGTCCGCCGCGCTCTGATCTCCGTCTGATTCGTTTGGACGGCCGGGAAACCTGCCCGCGCCAGCCGCCGGTGGACGGCGGGTTCCGGATGCGCGAGCGGGTTGATTCGCCGCCGCGCGCCGGAACGCCTCGCCGCAGCCCGCGCAGGCGGACTTTGCGTGTTTCGAGGTGCGGTTTCAACCGCCGGATGGGAGCGGCGGGCGCATGCCGGTGACAGCCCGCGCCCTGAGGTCTCCCTTTCCCCCGCGGAGCGGGGGAGAGGGCCGGGGAGAGGGGGCCTTTCCGCGCGAGCGGCACCCATCGAACCACACGAATCACGCTCCGGCACCGACTCCCATCGAGACGGACAGTTTCTCATCCAGACGGACGGATTCCCATCCAGACGGATCCCGCGGACGATGAACTTCCGCCCGGGCTGCGGCCGCGCGCCGCGGCCCGGGGATCCGCCTTTCCGCAACCACGCTTGACGGGGCCGGGTGGCCGCCGCAACCGCATTCGCAGGCAACGTTCGATGATGACGCACGTTCGACGCACCCGCCGCATCGGCGCGGCCGCGCTCTTCCTGTTCCTCGCCATCCCGGCGGCGCGCGCGCGTGCGCAGGAGACGCCGGCCGGGCCCGGGGTGCTGACGCTGGAGCAGGCGGTGCGGCGGGGCGTGGCCGCCAGCCCCGCCATCCAGGAGGCGCAGGCGCAGCAGCGCACCACGCAGGCCGGCCGCTGGGAGGGGTGGGGGCGGCTGCTTCCCACGGTGCAGATGCAGGTGGGGCTGGTGCAGACGGGCGTGCTTCAGCGCACCGTAAGCGACCCCATCACCGGCGGCATCGTGAACCTGCCGGACTCGCTGATCGACCTGCGCAACAGCTACGGAACGGACGCCGCCCTCACCGCGCGCTGGCAGATCATCGATCCCTCCGCGATGATGCAGATCCGCGCCGCCAACGCCGAGGCCGCCGCGGGAGACCGCACGCTGGACGGCGCCCGCGCGCGCATCGCCGCCGAAATCACGCTGGCGTACCTGGACGCGCTGGAGGCGCAGGCGCTGCTGGACCTGCGCACGGCGGAAAAAGAACGTGCGGACGAACTGCTGCGCATTGCCGAGGGACGGCTGTCGGTGGGGAGCGTGCCGGAGCTGGACGTGCTGCAGGCGCGGCTGGGCGTGGGGGACGCGGAGTTGGCGCTGATGGAGGCGCAGACCACGTCGCAGACCCGGCGGCTGGCCCTGCAGCAGTACCTGGGGCCGGACGCGCCGCTGTCCGGCCCGCTGGCGGAACCGGCCATTCCCGACGCCGCCTCGCTCCCCGACGCCGATGCGCTACGCCGGCGGGTGGTGGATGAGAGCGGCGAACTGGCCGCGCTGCGGGCCAGCCGCTCCGCCGCCGGGCTGGCCCGCAGCGCCGAGCGCCTGCGGCTGATCCCCACGGTGAGCGTGTGGGCGCAGTGGGTGCGCTCCGAGTACGGGGCCACGCGCGACGCGCTCACCTACCAGCCCCGCAACGAACTGGGTGTGTACGGCGTGAACTTTACCTGGGACCTGCTGGAGCAGCCCGGGGTGCGCCTGGGCGCGCGCCGCCGCACGGGCGCCGCCGTGCAGGCCGCGGAGGCGCGGCTGGCCGTGCGCCGCGCCGGGCTGGCGCGCGACGTGGAGATCGCCGTGGGCACGCTGGGGCGCGCGGCGCTGCTGCGGGAGCGCTCGGCGGCCAACGTGGTGCTGGCCGCCCGCCAGCGCGAGGCGGCGGTGGAGCGCTACCGGCTGGGGCTGGCGCCCATCGTGGAGCGGCTGCAGGCGGAGGGGCTGGCCCGCGAGGCCGAGCGCCAGGCCGTCGCCGCGCGCTTCGCCCCCCTGCGCGCCCTGGCGGAACTGCAGCGCGCGTCCGGCGCTCCCGTTCTGCCGTACGGCTACTGATTCCCGGGTCCATGGCAGCCGAGTCTCTCCCGTCCCCCTCGTCCGCGCCGCGCGTCCTGGTCGCGGACGACCGCGCCGACATCCTGCAGGCGCTGCGGCTGCTGCTGCGCGGCGAAGGGTTCCAGGTCACCACCGCGGCGTCGCCCGCGGCGGTGGCCGCCGCCGTCGCGGAGCAGCCCTTCGACGCGCTGCTGCTGGACCTGAACTACGCCCGCGACACCACCTCCGGCCGGGAAGGGATGGACCTGCTCACGCGGGTGAACGCCGTCCATCCCGCCCTCCCCATCGTGGTGATGACCGCGTGGGGGAGCGTGGAGGGCGCGGTGGAGGCCATGCGGCGCGGCGCGCGCGACTACATCGAGAAGCCGTGGGACAACGCCCGCCTGGTGGCCGTGCTGCGCGCGCAGGTGGAGCTGGGGCGCGCCCTGCAGAAGACGGGGCGGCTGGAGGAGGAGAACCGGCGCCTGCGCCGCGGCGGCCTTCCCGAGTTCATCGGCGAGTCGAGGGCGATGCAGCCGGTGCGGCTGATGATGGAGCGCGTGGCCCCGTCGGACGCCAACGTGCTCATCACCGGCGAGCACGGGACGGGCAAGGAGGTGGTGGCGCAGTGGATTCACGCCGCCTCCGCCCGCGCCGGCCACGCGCTGGTGACGGTGAACGCGGGCGGCATCTCGGAAGGCGTGTTTGAAAGCGAGCTGTTCGGCCACGTGCGCGGGGCGTTCACCGACGCCAAGGCCGACCGCACGGGGTACTTTGAGATGGCGGACGGGGGAACGCTCTTTCTGGACGAGATCGGCACCCTGGGCTCCAAGCTGCAGGCCAAGCTGCTGCGCGTGCTGCAGACGGGCGAGTACCAGCGCGTGGGCTCGTCGCGCACCGCGCGGGCGAACGTGCGCATCCTGTCCGCCACCAACGCCGATCTGGCGCGCGAAATCGCCGAAGGGCGCTTTCGCGAGGACCTGCTGTACCGGCTGAACACGGTGGAAATCCGCCTTCCCCCGCTGCGCGCGCGGCGGGAGGACGTGCCGCTGCTGGCCAACCACTTCCTGCGCGCGCGCTCGGTGCGCTACGGGCGCACGGTGCACGGCTTTGCGCCGGAGGCCATGCAGGCGCTGCTGGACTACTCGTGGCCCGGCAACATCCGCGAGCTGGAGCACACGGTGGAGCGCGCGCTGCTGCTCATGCAGGGCGATACTGTTCAGCTGGCGGACCTGTCCCTTCCCACGGCGGGCGGCGCGGCCGCGGCCAGCATCGACGAGATGCCGCTGGAAGAGGTGGAGCGGCTGCTGATCCGCAAGGCGCTGCAGCGGCACGACGGCAACGTCAGCCAGGCCGCGGAGGCGCTGGGCCTGTCGCGCAGCGCGCTCTACCGGCGGCTGCAGCGGTACGGGCTCTGACCTCGCTGGATGGACGAGCGCTCGCTGGATGTAACGGCGGCCGTCCGTCTCCCGAGCCCCGCCGCCGCGATCCGCCGCCCGGGCTGAAGCTGCCGCCACACGTCCGTCCCCGTTGTCGTGAAACGTATCCGCCGTCCCCTGACCCACGAGCAGCGCGTTCATGCGCTGGCCCTGCTGACCGCCGTTCCCGGCACCGGGACGGCGGTCGTTCTGCTGTTCGCGGTGAATCTGCCGCCGCTGGTGCGCTGGATCGTCGCCGCGCTCCTGGTGGGATTGGCGGTGATGCTGGCGGGGATGGTGCGCACGCAGATGGTGCGGCCGCTGCAGACGCTGGCCAACCTCCTGTTCGCCCTGCGCCGCGGCGACTTCGCCATTCGCGCCACGGGTGCGCGCGGCGACGACGCGCTGGGGCTGGCGCTGATGGAGGCCAACGCGCTCAGCGTCACCCTGCGCGAGCAGCGGGTGGGAAACCTGGAGGCCTCGGCGCTGCTGAGCACGGTGATGGCGGAGATCGACGTGGCGGTGTTCGCCTTCAGCGCCGACCGCAAGCTGCGGCTGGTGAACCGCACGGGCGAGCGGCTGCTGGGCCGCCCCGCCGAACGGCTTCTGGGGCTGGATGCGGAGGCACTGGGGCTGGACGTGTGCCTGCACGGACAGGCGACGCGCACCTTTCGCCACGCCTTTGCCGGCGGTAGCGGCCGGTGGGAGGTGCGGCGCCGCGCCTTTCGCCAGGGCGGCCAGCGGCACGAGCTGCTGGTGCTCACCGACCTGAGCCACGCGCTGCGCGAGGAGGAGCGGCAGGCGTGGCAGCGGCTGGTGCGCGTGCTGAGCCACGAGATCAACAACTCGCTGGCGCCCATCAACTCCATCGCCGGCTCGCTGCTCGACCTGCTGCGCGCTGATCCGCCGCCCGACGACCGCGAAGAAGATCTGCGCCAGGGGCTGGCGGTGGTGGCCGGTCGCTCCGCCGCGCTTTCGCGCTTCATGTCGTCGTATGCGCGGCTGGCGCGCCTTCCGCCGCCACGGCGCGAGCAGGTGGAGGTAGGCGAGTGGGTGCGGCGCGTGGCGCGTCTGGAGCGACGCGTGCCCGTGGCCGTGCGCGAGGGGCCGCCGTGCACGCTGCGGGCGGATGGCGACCAGCTGGACCAGATGCTCATCAACGTGGTGCGCAACGCGGGGGACGCGGCGCTGGAGACGGAGGGGGGCGTGGCGGTGGGCTGGTCGTGGCGCGACGGCGAACTGCTGCTGTGGGTAGAGGATGAGGGGATGGGGATCGGGACGACGGACAACCTGTTCGTCCCCTTCTTTACCACTAAGCCCAACGGCACGGGGATCGGTCTGGCGCTCAGCCGGCAGATCGTGGAGGCGCACGGCGGCACCATCACGCTGGAGAACCGCGTCGATGCGCGCGGATGCCGCGTGGAGGTCACGCTCCCCGAGCGCGGGCCGGACTCGCCCGATTGAGTCAGCTCGACAGCAGGCGGCGCGGCAGCATCCGTCCGGTTAACGGCCGCGTGCGCCGGGCCGTCTCCCTGGAGCGAATAAATCCGCCGCTCCGACAGCGGGAACCCCCGACACGACGCCCACAGGCGCCGTTCGGGGCTTCAACTGCATGGGACCCGCGCCGAGGGTGTGTCCGCAGTCCGCGCAGGCGGACTTCGTGTGTTTCGAGGTGCGGTTTCAACCGCCGGGGACGATGCCCGCCGGTCCGAGCCGCCCCCGATACCCGCGCTGAGGTCTCCCCCTCTCCCGCTTGCGGGAGAGGGGGCCGGGGGGAGAGGGGAGCCCGCGGCCGCACCGAACCGTCCGCAGCACACCAACCTGCAGTTCTCCCCTCTCCGTGCGGCAGTTTGCACGGGGAGGGGCCTCCCAGCCCGCCGCCGGGCAGAACCACGCCTCCACGCTCCCTCCATTCGACGCAAAAAGGCCCCGCGGCGGAACCGCCGCGGGGTCTTCGCTCATCCCGATGGACGCGAATCAGGATCTCTGCACCACCGCCAGCCGATCCCCATCTGCCGCGCCGTTCATCCGCCCCTACCCGGCGGCGGGCCTCCGGCGCCAGATTGTCGGCCGCGCGGACGGTCGGGCCTGTCACGTGCGCCCGCGCCTACGCGGGGGCGCTCACCGCGTGGCCGGCCATCGCCGCGGCGTCGGTGATCCGCTGGCGGAACCCGGGATCAAAGTCGGGGTCATCCGCCACGGAATCCACCATGGCCTTCAGGTCATCGGCGGTGAAGTGCTCGTAAAGCTCGGCCGGCGTCATCTGCGCGACGGGTCTGGTCATGATCGACAATCGTGTGCCTGAGTAGTCTTCGGCGGCCCGCGCAGGGCGCCGGGCGGACGGGCCCGGGCCGCTGCCCCGCCGGTGCGAGGTTCTGCGGGAGTGCAAGAATATGCCCGGCGCTGGCCGCAAAGATTATCCATCCACCCCCGCTGCCTCCGCCGTGGAAGCCGCCGTACCACCGCTGTCGGGTCGGGGATGATTGCGGCACCGCGGCTCCGGGGCCAATTTGCCGGGCTCGCGACCGCCCGGCGCGGAGAAGTGTACGCGTGCGGCGCACGTCCGTCCCCCGGGACCGGGACGTGCCGGACAGGGGCTGCGCCATGGGAACGATCAGGCGCCCGGCTCATTCAGGCAATCGTACGGCCGGGCTGAAACCATCATAGCTGAGGAAACTGATGTCGATGTCGAGTACGACCACCGAAGCAACCGCGGCTGAGGCGCTGGCGCCCGGCGACGTGGTCCACGACTACCGGATCGCGTACCGCAGCCGCCAGGTCAGCGTGCTCGCGCGCGGCGAGGTGATGCTGGGCCGCGCGATGTTCGGCATCTTTGGCGACGGCAAGGAAGTGGCCCAGGTCGCCCTGGCCCGCTCCATCCGCGCCGGCGACGTGCGCGCCGGCTACTATCGCGACCAGACGCTCATGTTCGCGCTGGGGCTGCTGGACGTGCGCCAGTTCTTTGCCCAGCTCAACGCCCACACCGACGTGGAAGCCGAGCCCGCGTCCGGCGGCCGCGGAATGAACGCGCACTTCGGCACGCGCATGGTGGACGCCCAGGGCCGCTTCGGCACCCTGACGGACGGCCCGCAGTCCTCCGCCGACGCGTCCCCCACCGGCTCGCAGATGCCGCGCCTGCTGGGGCTGGCGTACGCCTCCAAGCTGTACCGCGAGTTGGAGGACCTGCGCGAGATGACGCAGTTCAGCCGCAACGGCGACGAAATCGCCTTCGGCACCATCGGCAACGCGTCGTGCGCCGAGGGGATCTTCTGGGAAACGCTCAACGCCGCGGGCGTCCTTCAGGTCCCCATGCTCGTCTCCGTGTGGGACGACGGCTACGGCATCTCGGTGCCCAACGAGCTGCAGGTGGCCAAGGACAGCATCAGCGAGCTGATCGCCGGATTCCAGCGCAGCGAGGAAAGCCCCAAGGGCTTCGAGATCGAGGTCGTGCGCGGGTGGGACTACCCGGCGCTCGTCGACACGTACCAGCGCATCACCGAAGTCGTGCGCACGGAGCACGTTCCGGCGCTGGTGCACGTCATTGAACTGACGCAGCCGTTCGGCCACAGCACCTCCGGCAGCCACGAGCGCTACAAGTCCGCCGAGCGCCTGGGATGGGAAAAGGAGCACGACGGGCTGGCCCGCATGCGCGCGTGGATGCTGGAGCAGGGCATCACCACCGAGGACGAGCTCGCCGCGCTGGAAAAGGAAGAGGCCGAACACGTGCGCCAGGCGCGCGACGAGGCCTGGGAGGCGTACCAGTCGCCCATCCGCCGTGAAGCCGAGGCCGCCACGGCGCTGCTGGCCGCCGCCGCCGAAGCCGCGAGCGAGCCGGCGCGCGCGCAGGTGGCCGCCGCGCGCGACGAACTGGCCAAGCGCCGCGACCCGCTGCGCCGCGACATCGCTGTATCCATGCACCGCGCGCTGGTGGCCGTGCGCGGCGAAAGCGACCGCGTGCGCCAGCCGCTGGTGGACTGGCGCCGCGAGCAGAAGCCGCTGGAGCAGGACCGCTTCCATTCGCTGCTGCTGTCGGAGTCGGACGAGTCGCCGATGCGCGTGGCGTACGAGGCGCCGGAGTACGGCGAGGGCGCGGCGGAGGTGGACGGCTACAAGATCCTGAACGCCGCGTTTGCCGCGGCTCTGGAGCGCGATCCGCGCGTGATCGCGTTCGGCGAGGACGTGGGCAAGCTGGGCGACGTGAACCAGGGCTTCGTGGACCTGCAGGCGCGCTTTGGCGAAATGCGCGTGGGCGACGCCGGCATCCGCGAGGCCACCATCGTGGGGCAGGCCATCGGGATGGCGATGCGCGGGCTGCGTCCCATCGCCGAAATCCAGTACCTGGACTACCTGCTGTACGCGCTTCAGGTGATGAGCGACGACCTGGCCACGTTGCGCTACCGCACCAAGGGCGGGCAGAAGGCACCGGTCATCGTGCGCACGCGCGGGCACCGGCTGGTGGGGATCTGGCACTCCGGATCGCCCATGGGGATGATGGTGCACGCCCTGCGCGGCATGCACGTCCTCGTTCCGCGCGACATGACGCGCGCCGCCGGCTTCTACAACCTGCTGCTGCGCTCCGACGACCCGGCCGTGGTGGTGGAGGTGCTGAACGGGTACCGGCTCAAGGAGAAGCTGCCCTCCAACATCGGCACGTTCACCACGCCCATCGGCGTGGTGGAGACGCTGCGGCCGGGGCGCGACGTTACGGTCGTCACCTACGGCGCGTGCTGCGCCGTCGCGCTCCAGGCGGCCAAGATGCTGCAGGACAGCGCCGGCATCGACGTGGAGGTGATCGACGTGCAGTCGCTGCTGCCGTTCGACATCCAGGGCGACATCGTGAAGTCGCTGCAGAAGACGAATCGCGTGCTGTTTCTGGATGAGGACGTGCCGGGCGGCGCCAGCGCGTACATGATGCAGGAAGTGCTGGAGAAGCAGGGCGGATTCCACTGGCTGGACGCGCTGCCCCGCACCCTTGCCGCCGCCGAGCACCGCGCGCCGTACGGCCGCGACGGCGACTACTGGTCCAAGCCCAACGCCGAGGACGTGTTCGACGCGGTGTACGGGCTGATGCAGGAGACCAACCCGCGCGACTTCCCGGACATCGGAAGCTGAGCACGGCGGGTCCGTTCAGGACGGAAAGCGGGGACACGGCAGCGCCGTGTCCCCGCTTTTTTGTGCGCCCTCGGTCCTGCGCGGCGTTCCCATCCGTCGCCGCGTCGGGAGAGCGCCGTCAGGCGCATGCGCACGCACTCGCACGGCGTTACGCCGCGAGGTGTAGTACAGGCACTCGCACGGCTCTACGCCGTTAGGCGTAAATGCAGGCATTCGCACGTTTTCGTGCCGTCAGGCGCATGCGCAGGCACTCGCACGGCCTTACGCCTTTAGGCGTACATGCAGGCATTCGCACGGTTTTGCGCCGGTGGGCGTAAGCGCGGGCATTCGCTACGATCCCAGCCGGGCGACGGGGACGATGGCGCTCCGCAGTTCCTGGCCGCTCTTCCAGACGAGGAGCAGCCCATCCCCCGAACGTCCCAGCTGCGGCATGCCCCCGGACCGCCCGCCCGCGACCGCCGCGACCTGGACGGGGGAACCCGGCTTGCCGTCCGGGGACACGCGGCGGATGCGCAGCGCGGGTGCGGAGCCGGCCCCGGCCTCCATCCAGCTCACGGCGGCGCCTCCATCCTCCAGCATCACCAGCCCCGCGTATCCCACGGCCCGCGTGGCGCTGATCCGCACCGGCGCGCCGAACGTCTCGCCGCCATCCGCCGAAAAGGCCAGGCGCACCTCCGGCCTGTCATCCACCCCCGTAAACCAGGCCACGGCCACGCGCCGTCCCTTCGCCGCCACCACAGGACCGTTCGTGGGGCAGCCGGGAAAGACCCAGCCGTCGCGGTGAACCGGGCGCGGCTCCGTCCACCGGCCGTTCACGCGGCGGATGATGGACACGTCGCGCACCTCGCCCGGCCAGCGGTCGCGGTACACCACCACCGGCCCCGCCTCCGCCTGCGCCATCCCCAGCGGGCAGCAGGTGCAGGTGCTGGAATCCAGCTGCACGTCGCTCCGCAGCTGCCCGCCGGGGCCGAACTCCGCCACGCGCAGCGTCATCCGGTGCTCATGGTCTTCCGCGGAGTGCGCGGACGGCGCGGCGGCGGCTTCCGCGGGGGGCGTCAGGTACGCGGCCAGAAAGCCGTCGCGCCCGGGGAGGAAGGAAAGGAAGCCCGTGTACTGGTTCTTTCCCCGGAAGCCGCGCCCGGCGTGGTGAACGCGCTTCCAGTTCGCGCCTCCGTCCGCCGAGTACGCGACCTTGATTCCGTAGGTGTAGGCGCTGGGCGCGGTTCCGGGGTTGGTTTCCAGCCAGTGCGCGGCCGTCGCGCCGCCGGGAAGTCCCGTAACGCTGGGCCGGTCCGCCCAGTTGAGAAACCAGCCGGTTCCGGTGGAGATGGTGCGCGGCGCGGTCCATCCCCCGTCGCGAAAGGTGGATGCGCGCAAGACGCTGGTCTTCGATACGGAGTCGCTCTGCACCCAGCTCAGCGTGGATTCCGCGTCCGGCGCCTGCGTCAGCGTGTACATCCCGCTTCCCGCCGCGGCGGGGACGGCGATGGTCGCCATCGGCGGCGGCGGCGCGGTCTCGCCGGTGCACGCGGCCAGCGCCGCGAGAACGATGGCGATCATCGTTCCATGGCGCGAAACGCTGGCGATCATCGGCGCGCGTCCGTGGCTCGCGGAGGAACGCGGGGCCGGGTTGCTCGTGTGGATGGTCATCATCAGAAGCGCCCCGTCCAGGCGATCTCCACGCTGCGCGGCTCGCCCACGTAGATCTGCGTGGGGCTGTAGCCGGACCATTCCGCGTAGAAGCGGTCCGCCAGGTTGCGCGCCCGCAGCGTCACCGTGCCCCAGCGCGAGTCGTGGCTCACCGAGGCGCCCCACACCGTGTAGCCGCTCACACGGACGGTGTTGGCGTCATCCGTGTAGAATCCGCCCGCCGAGGTCACGTTCGCGCCCAGTGTGACGGGGAGCCCGGGAAGCACGTACCACGCGTTGCCGTTGGCCACCCGCTCCGGCACGTTCGCCGGCGTGTTGCCGCGCAGGTTCACGCCGCCGCCCGCCAGCAGTTCATCGAAGCGCGCATCCAGTACGGCCAGGTTGCCGTCCACGCGCAGCCGCTGCGTAAGGCCCGCGTAGAACGCCAGCTCCGCGCCCGTGCTGGACTTTTCGCCGCCCTGCACGGTGAGCGCAAAGTCGCTGGGATCGCGGGTGAGGATGTCGCTCTGCCGCAGCCGGTACACCGACGCGGTCAGCGCCACACGGTCGTCGTAAAAGGTGCTCTTGAGCCCCGCTTCCATGGACGTGCCGCGGCTCAGATCGAACCCCGCGCGGCTCTGGCTCAGCGTCAGAAACGAGCTCACCGGCGTGACGGCCGCCGTGTACTGCCCGAACAGCTGCGTGGACGCGTGGACGTCGACCACCGCGCCCACGCGCCAGCTGAGCGGGGAAAAGGTGCGGTCGAAGCGGCTCTCGGTGCCGGCGTTCAGGTCATCGACGGTACGGTCGACGGCGATGCGGTCGTAGCGCAGCCCGCCCACCAGCAGCAGGCGGTCGGTAACGTCGAACGCTTCTTCCAGGAACAGCGCCGTTTCCGCCAGGTCCGTCTCAAAGTCCACGCGCGACGAGAAGTTCTCGCGCGTGTCCGCCGGAAAGGTGCCGCGGACGGGCGCGAACGGGTCCACCGCCGTGGTCTCGCCAAAGCGGCGAGGCGTGAAGAAGTCCGTTTCCCCGTGCTCGAAGCCGGCGCTCAGGCGGTGCCCCAGGCCGTTGCGGCGCAGGTCCCAGTTCAGGTAGGCACGCTCCATCCAGAACTGGTGGTCGTGGTCGATGCGCGTCGTGGTGCGGTCCAGCAGCCCCGTTTCGGCGTTGAACGAGAAGTCCTCGGCGTTGGACCAGTGCCGGTCGCCATCGTAGCGGCTGAGGTCGTTCACGATGCGCAGGCGCGGCGTGGGCTGGTACGAGGCGCGCGACCGCAGCCAGTACGATTCGCTGTCCATCAACCCGTCCGTGACGTCGTAGTTGGCCGTGCGCAGCGCCCGGTCCAGCACCAGTCCGTTTTCCGCCTTCACCACGTCCGTGGGATGGCGCGCGATCCCTGGGGCGGTGAGCGGCTGGCCGAAGTACGCCGTGCCGTAGTCGTCGCGCGCGTAGTCGGCGCTCAGCTCCAGCTGCAGCGCGTCCATTGGCTGATAAAGGACGTCCACCTTGGCCTGCCCCTGCTCGCGTCCCGTGCGGTCCACCCATCCCGCGGAGCGGCTGTATTCCACGTCGCCGCGCACCGCCACCTGGTCGCTCACGGCGCGGTTGGCCCCCGCCGCCACGCGGTACGTGCCAAAGCTGCCCGCGCTCAGCAGCGCCTCGCTGTGGTCGTCGCCGAACGACGCGCGCTTGGGGATCAGGTTCACGGCGCCGCCCAGCACGCCCACGCCGTACAGCACCGACGCGGGGCCCTTGAGCACTTCGATGGACTCGTAGTTCCAGGTGTCCCAGTTGCGGGAGATGAAGTCCGAGTTGGTGACGCGCACGCCATCCATCAGGTACGCGTTGCCGCCGAAGGTTATGCCGCGCATGGAGAGCGTGGCGGGGGAGCCGGGGATGTTGCCCGCGCTCACGCCGGGCGCCGCGTTGTACGCCTCGGTCACGGTGCGCAGGCCGCGGCGCTTCATGTATCCCTGGGTGATTACGTTGACCGTCGCGGGGATCTCGCGCACGGTAAGCCCCAGCCGCGACGCGGATTCCACGTCGCGCGTGAATGCGAAGGTGCGTTCCGCCGTCACCACCAGCGAATCCACCATCAGCGCGGCGGGGGCCAGGCGGGCGTTCAGCTCCACCGTGCTTCCGGCGCGGACGCTGGCGTTCAGCCGCAGCGCCGCGCGCCCGATCGCCTGCAGGATGATGGTCTGCTCGCCCGCGGCCACGCCGTTCAGGCGCCACGCCCCGACCGCGTCGCTCACGGTGCCCTGCGCGGTGCCGGCCAGCGAAACGCGCACGCCGGCCAGCGGCTCTCCCGTTTCCGCGGCGACCACGCGGCCCTGCACCCGGCCGGTGCCCGCCTGCGCGGCCGCGGGTGCGCGGGTTCCCCCGATGGCGCCAAGCGCGAGGGCGAGGATGGCGAGGCGTCTGAGAACGCGCGGCAGTGCGGCGCGGGAGGGCTGCTGATCTATCGAACAATCCCCGGTGCGGCCGGACGCGCGGTCCGCTTCCGCCGGGATGATGCGGTTGTGCATTGGATGTCTGATCGCGTGCGTGGTCCCGGTGCGGACGCGCACGGCCCGGCCCGCCGGTTCCGCGCACGGATGCGTGGAAGCCAGCCGGGGCGCGGGTGCGCTCCGAGCCGGAAGTCGGCGCCACCGGCGGTGGCGCGTTTCATCGGTCGATGTCGGGATGGGTGCACGCGGACTCGCCGCCGCCGCCGTTCAGGCGGTCAGCGCGCGGGCTCTGGAGGATGAGCGGCGTGCGGTCAGGCGGGAGGGGCGGTGGCGTACGGCAGAACGTACGGCTGGCGGCCGGGAAGGGGAGTGGTCTCGGTCGCGAGGACCGGCGATTCCACCCGCGCCACGTGCGCGACGGGGAGCACCGCCGCGGTGGGGAGCGGCGCCGCGCTGGACGCCATGCACGAGCCCAGGCACGTGCACGATCCGCCGTGCTCCGCGTGCGCGGGCGCCTCGTGGCCGTGATGCGCGCCGCCCCCGTGCATGCCGGCGTGCGCCTCCGCCGCGGGACGGCGGATGGCGTCGTGGTGTGCACATGCGTGCGCGCCGGCCGCGTCCCCGCTCCAGTTCAGGAGCAGGACGAGCCACGCCCAGAGGGCGATCAGGCGGTGCACGGGCGAGCGTTGCACGAATGGCGGGTGCGGGTGATTGGATCCGTGGCGCAAATGTACGGGCGGCGTCCACGGCGGGAAAGCGGGGAAACGCCGTACATCGGCGAGGGAAGAACGCCTGTCCTGTTCTGTGGTGCCCGGGACCTCCTCTCGACGCCCGAGTTGCGTTGAGCGGATGAATCCGCCGCTCGAACAGCGCGAACCCCCGACACCGGCCGCTGGCGCGTCCGGTTCGGGGCTTCAACTGCAACGGCCGGGTGGGAGCCGCCGGCGCATGCCGGTCTCCGCCCTCGCGCTGAGGTCTCCCTTTCTCCCGCGGAGCGGGGGAGACGGCCGGGGAGAGGGGGCCTCTCCGACCGCGCGGCACCATCCGGAACACACCAAACCCGCAGTTCTCCCCTCTCCGTGCGCAGTTTGCACGGGGAGGGGCCGGGGGCATGGGCGTCAACTTTATTTTGCAAAGCCTATCTGCGACGGCTAATTCGACCAGATTTCGCCAGCTTTGCGCCACCGTGATTGTAAAAATACGGGGCTAAGAAGGCTCGATATGGCTTAAGTTCGCGCCTATGGGGGCCGGGGGAGGGGCGTCCCAGTCCGGCGATGCGCAGACTCTTTCGCGAGCAGAGGGTGAAAACGCTCTGGATCGATGAACGAGGACGAGCACGACAATGGGACGCAGCCGCCCGTGGCTGCGTCCCCGTTCTGTTGATGCCGATCAATCGATCGAAACGGACGCTGAACGGCGGCGTCAGACGATGGCGTTGCCGGGCGTGTCGTCGCCGGGGCGCAGGCCGAGCGCCCACTCCATCCCGCCGCGCAGGTGCTGCAGAAAGATGGGGTTGGCGTACACGTCGTCGCGATGGCCGAGCGCCGTGTAGAACATGCGCCCGCGTCCCGGCCGGTGCGTCCACGCCAGCGGATAGTCGCCCGGCGCGCCGGTCTGCGGATGCGCGTGCATGGCCAGCAGCATGTGCACGGCGCCGCGGCTCCAGTTCTTGAACTCGTAGATTTCTTCGTGGATTGGGAACGACGCGGGGAGCCCGGCGCACGCGGGGTGCGCGGGATCCTGCACGTGCACGACCACGTCGGTCTGCGGGCCGTGCTTGTCGAACTCGCCGCGCGTCAGGTTCACGTAACGCGCGTTGCCCAGAAAGGTGTCGGTGGCGCTGTGCAGGCCGATGTACGCGCCGCCGTTCTCCATCCAGCGGTAGAACGCGTCCGTCCCTTCCGGCGTGAACCCGATGTTGCCGGTGGTGTTGGCGAACACCACCGCGTCCACCTGCGCCAGGCCGGCCTCCGAGATCGCGGCCGCCACGTCGTCGCGCGTCCCCGCCGTCGCGGCGATCCGCCACGATCCGGTCTGGCGCCCCAGTTCCTCGATGGTGCGCACGGCGACGGGAATGGAGGCGTGCCGGTAGCCGGCCGTTTCCGTCACCACCAGCAGGCGCCGGGGCGTGGACACCGGCGCGGCGGCGGGTTTTCCGCATGCTGCACTTAGCAGCGAAATCGCCACGGTGCCGCAGAACTCTCTTCGATCCATGGAATCAGGCAAGGAAAGGGGTGGATCGGAATCAGCCGCGAGCGGATGCCGCGGCAACTACATCATGTGCCCGCACGCGACGAGCGTCTCACGACGGCAGGCATCGAACCGGCGAAAACGGTCGCGCGACGGCGGGATTCCGCCCGGCGGTTGAAACCGCGCCTCGAGAAACACGAAGTCCGCCTCCGCGGACTGTGGCCGCCATTTTCGCGTGGGTCTCGTGAAGCAGTTGAAGCCCCGATCATGGACGCGACAGCGGCCGTGAGTCGGGGGTTCCCGCTGTTCGAGCGGCGGATTCATTCGCTCTCCTGCGGAGGGTGGCCCGGTCATGCCGGCCCGCGCGGGAGCCGCCCTCATCCCGCGCGGTGGGTCTACGCCGCCGGCGTCCCTCAGAACGACCCCGCCGCAAACCACAGCCGCTCCAGCCCCTCGCGAAACACCTCCGGGTCCGCGCCCAGCCCGATGCGCAGGTGATCCGTCAACCCGAAGAAGCGGCCCGGGACGACGGCCGTTTCGTACCGCGCCCTCAGCAGATCGCACAGCGGGTCCACCTCTCCCGCCAGCAGCCGAGGAAACGACACGGTGCCGTGCGTGTGCGGCGGCGCCGCGAAAAGGCGCCCGTGCGCCGCGTAGAACTCGTTCAGCGCGGCGCCGTTGGCCTCCAGCAGCGCGCGCGAGCGAAGGGCGATTCTGTCCAGGTTCTGGAACGCCACCACGCTCATCCGCTCCGCCGCGTGCACCCCGATGTTGTTGAACAGTTCCGTAAGCCGCCACGCGCGCTCCGCGATTTCCGGCGCGGCCAGAATCCATCCGCAGCGCAACCCGTTCAGTCCGTAGACTTTCGTCAGGCTGTTCGTGGCGATGAACGTTTCGCCCAGGTGAAAGCTGGTGCGCGGCGCGGGCTCCCACAGCGCGTCCAGGTACACCTCATCCACGATCACCCGCGCCCCCGCCCGTTCCGCGATCGTCCCGACCCGCCGCAGCGTGTCGTCGTCCGCCAAGGCGCTGCTAGGATTGTGCAGGTTGGTGATGACGATGGCGCGCGTGCGGTCTGTCATCCCCCGCTGCACCGCGTCCGGATCGATGCGGAACCCGTCCTCCGCGCGGCGGGAAAAGGTGCGCACTTCCACGCCCAGCCACTCCGCCGCGGTCATCAGCGGCTCGTATGTGGGCGTCTCCACCAGCACCTCGTCGCCGGGCTGCGCGATGGCGGCAAGGGCGAGCAGGTTGGCCGCCGACGCGCCCATCGCCGCCGCCACGCACGACACGTCCACGCGGTACCGCGCGGCGATGGCGGCCTGCAGCGGCGCGTATCCGTACGCGCCCGTGCCGCTGATCTCCAGGTCGTCCAGCGTGACGGGGAGTTCGCGCAGCGGCAGGTACGGTACGCCGCTGGACGTCAGATTGTAGCGCACCGGCGGGTGCAGCTTGGCCCAGCGCAGGTACGCGGAGCCGGCGGGAAAGGGGAGATCCGTCATGCCGCGCGCCTCCGCCAGAGGAGGTAGACGGGAAGGCCGGCCAGCATGATCCCCAGCCCCACGGCGCTGTTCACCGGCGCCTCCACCACCGTGGCGATCACAATCAGCGCCGCCGCGGCGACGAACAGGCCGGTCGTGAGCGGGTGAAAGGGCACGCGCGCGCCGT
This sequence comes from Longimicrobium terrae, assembly GCF_014202995.1. Lineage (NCBI taxonomy): Bacteria > Pseudomonadati > Gemmatimonadota > Longimicrobiia > Longimicrobiales > Longimicrobiaceae > Longimicrobium > Longimicrobium terrae. The sequence goes on along the minus strand of NZ_JACHIA010000001.1, from coordinate 687,431 downwards.
CATCCCCATCGCCCGCGCGGCGGCGGAAAACGAAGAGCGCGGCGCCGGTGAGGGCAAAGAACACCCAGTCCACCGCCACCACGTAGCTCAGGATCTGCTCGTACGTGCCGGACAGCGCAATCAGCAGCGACAGCACGCCCTGCAGGACGACGGCGACGACGGGCGCCCGCGTCTTTTCCGACACGCGCGCGACGGATCGAAAGAACAAGCCGTCCGCCGCCATGGCGAAGTAGACGCGCGGCGCGGTGAGCATTCCCTGGCTCAGAAAGCCCAGCGTGCTGATGGCGATGCCCGCCGCGATCAGCGTGGCCCCGCGCTCGCCGAACGCCAGGCGCATCACGCTGGATGCGGGCGTCGTGGTCGCCGCGAGCCCGTCCGCGCCCAGCGCGTGGATGCACGCCAGCGTGACGCCCACGTACAGCGCGATCACCCCGGCGACGCCGATCAGCAGCCCGCGCGCCAGATCCCGCCGCGGGTTGCGCATTTCGCCCGCGACAAAGCTGGCCGTCTGCCATCCGCCGTACGAAAACATCACCGGCGTCATGGCCGCGCCAAAGGCCAGCAGCAGGCTTCCGGATTGCGCCACCGGCGGCGCCGCCACAACCGCCGCGTCCGGCGTGACGAAGATCAGGCCGGCCGTCACCAGGCCCAGAATGGCGATGATCTTGAGCACCATCAGCCCGTTCTGCACGGTGCTGCCGGAGCGCACGCCCATGCAGTTTACCGCCACCAGCAGCGCGATCCCCAGCGCCGCGACCACGGGCTCGCCCAGCGGGACGTGCGTCACCTCGCGAAAGTAGCGCGCAAAGGTAACCGCCACGGCCGCCATTCCGCCCGTCTGAATCACTAGCAGCAGCGCCCAGCCGTACACGAACGCCACTGAGGGATGAAAGGCGTCGCGCAGATAGGCGTACTGCCCGCCCACGTGCGGCCGGCGCGCCGCGAGTTCCGCGTACACAAAGGCGCCCGCCAGCGCGATGAGCCCGCCCGCCAGCCACGCGCCCACGATGAGCGCCGGCGTGTGCACGTGCCGCGCAACCACGTATGGCGTTACGAAGATGCCGCTGCCCACGATGCCGCCCATGACGATCATGGTGGCGTCGAACAGCCCCAGCCTGCGGGCAAGCTGCGGCTGGCCGGCCAGGCCGTCGAGCGGGAGGGGTGCCGGGGATGGAGTCACGGGCGGTGGCGGGGCGGGGAGGGATGATGGAGCCGGGAGGATGCGACAGAATCAGGCGCAAGGCCGCACCCGCGCAAGATCGGCGGATCGCCAGCCCCGTTTGAGCGTCAGCGGCGGTGGTAGTTGATTCGGCGCTGGACGGCCCGGAGCCGGCGGCGAGCCGATCTGGCCGACCCTGAAACGGGTCCAGTCGGCAGGCGGTGTTGAGCGAATGAATCCGCCGCTCAAACCGCGGGAACCCCCGACACCGGCTGCTGGCGCATCCGGTTCGGGGCTTCAACTGCATCGGACCGGCGGGAAGAAGGCGCGGCACGCCTTCGCGCCGAACGGCTCCCCCTCTCCCGCGGAGCGGGTGGAGGGGGTTGGGGGGAGGGGGCCCATCCGGCCGCCCCGCACCGTCCGGAGCCAACCGAACCCGCAGTTCTCCCCTCTCCGTGCGCAGTTTGCACGGGGAGGGGCCGGGGGAGGGGCACGCCCGGCGAGGAGCAAAGCCATCCGCAGCGCATTCGAGGTTGGATCTCCGATCGTGACGGTTGTTCCCTTGTGGCGCGCGGAGCGGCGGGCCTACCATGTGGGTTTCCGGCCTCCGAGGCCCGCGCAAACCGATGACGACACGACGAGCATGGCCACGACGACGGACACGCACCTCCCGCACGCCGCCGACAGCCACGACCTGATCCGCGTCCGCGGCGCGCGCGAAAACAACCTCAAGGACGTCAGCATCGACATCCCCAAGCGCCGGCTGACCGTGTTCACCGGCGTGTCCGGCTCGGGCAAGAGCTCGCTGGTGTTCGGCACGATCGCGGCCGAATCGCAGCGGATGATCAACGAAACGTACAGCGCGTTTCTGCAGGGCTTCATGCCCACGCTGGCGCGGCCGGACGTGGACGTGCTGGAGGGGCTCACGACGGCCATCATCGTGGACCAGGAGCGGATGGGCGCCAACCCGCGCTCCACCGTGGGCACCGCGACGGATGCCAACGCCATGCTGCGCATCGTCTTCAGCCGCCTGGGGCAGCCGCACATCGGGTCGCCGCAGGCGTTCTCGTTCAACGTGGCCTCCATCAGCGGCGCGGGCGCGGTGACGATGGAGCGCGGCGGGACGACGGTCAGGGAAAAGCGCAGCTTCAGCATCACCGGCGGCATGTGCCCGCGCTGCGAGGGCCGCGGCGCGGTGAACGACATCGACCTGTCCGCGCTGTACGATGACAGCAAGTCGCTGAACGAGGGCGCGCTCACCATCCCCGGCTACACGATGGACGGATGGTATGGCCGCATCTTTCGTGGCTGCGGCTTCTTCGACCCCGACAAGCCCATCCGCGACTACAGCAAGAAGGAACTGCACGACCTGCTGCACAAGGAGCCCACCAAGATCAAGATCGACGGCATCAACCTCACGTACGCGGGGCTGATTCCCTCCATCCAGAAGTCCTATCTGTCCAAGGATGTGGAGGCCATGCAGCCGCACATCCGCGCCTTTGTGGAGCGGGCGGTGACGTTCACCACCTGTCCGGAGTGTGGCGGCACGCGGCTGTCCGAGGCGGCCCGGTCGTCCAAGATCGAGGGGATCAGCATCGCCGACGCGTGCGCCATGCAGATCAGCGACCTGGCCGCGTGGGTGCGCGGGCTCAACGAGCCGTCGGTGGCGCCGCTGCTGGAGGCGCTGGGCGAGACGCTGGATTCATTCGTGGACATCGGCCTGGGTTACCTGAGCCTGGATCGCCCGTCGGGCACGCTTTCCGGCGGCGAGGCGCAGCGCACCAAGATGATCCGCCACCTGGGCTCATCGCTCACCGACGTCACCTACGTCTTCGACGAGCCCACCATCGGCCTGCATCCGCACGACATCCAGCGGATGAACGACCTGCTGCTGCGGCTGCGCGACAAGGGGAACACGGTGCTGGTGGTGGAGCACAAGCCGGAGGCGATCGCCATCGCCGACCACGTGGTGGACCTGGGCCCCGGCGCGGGCACGGCGGGCGGCACGGTGTGCTTTCAGGGCACGATCGACGGGCTGCGGGCCAGCGGCACCCTCACCGGCCGCCACCTGGACGACCGCGCCGCGCTCAAGCCGGCGGTGCGGAAGCCCAAGGGCGCGCTTCAGATCCGCGACGCGACCCGCCACAACCTGCGCGGCGTGGATGTGGACGTTCCGCTGGGGGTGCTGTGCGTGGTGACGGGCGTGGCGGGTTCCGGAAAGAGTTCGCTCATCCACGGCTCCATTCCCGCGTCCGCCGGCGTGGTTTCGGTGGATCAGACACCTATCCGCGGCTCGCGGCGCAGCAACCCGGCCACGTACACGGACTTGCTGGAGCCCATCCGCAAGGCGTTTGCAAAGGCCAACGGGGTGAAGCCCGCGCTGTTCAGCGCCAACTCCGAAGGCGCGTGCCCCACCTGCAACGGCGCTGGCGTCATCTACACGGATCTGGGGATGATGGCCGGCGTGGCCACGCCGTGCGAGGAGTGCGAGGGGAAGCGCTTTCAGGCCGCGGTGCTGGAATACAAGTTCGGCGGACGGGACATCAGCGAGGTGCTGGCGATGCCGGTGGCGGAAGCGGTGGCGTTCTTCGGGGAGGGTGAGGCGAAGACGCCGGCGGCGCACGCCATTCTTTCGCGCATGGCGGACGTGGGGCTGGGCTACCTGGTGCTGGGCCAGCCGCTTACCACGCTGTCCGGCGGCGAGCGGCAGCGGCTGAAGCTGGCCACGCACATGGGCGGCAAGGGCGGCATCTACGTGCTCGACGAGCCGACGACGGGCCTGCACCTGGCGGACGTGGAGCATCTGCTGGGGCTGCTGGACCGGCTGGTGGACGCGGGCAAGTCGGTGATCGTGATCGAGCACCACCAGGCGGTGATGGCGCACGCGGACTGGATCATCGACCTGGGCCCCGGCGCCGGCCACGACGGCGGCCGCATCGTGTTCGAAGGCACCCCCGCCGCCCTCGTCGCTGCGCGCTCCACCCTCACCGGCGAGCACCTGGCCGCGTACGTGGGTGCGTGATCCCCGATGTAATCCGGTGCGTTGGTAAGGGGAGCCTGCGGAGACGAACACCCTCTTCTCCGGAGGTTTCCGATGATGTTATCGGTTGGATTTCATCCTTGATCCTCACACATACATGCTCAGATGATCGACTTGGTAAACATCGGTGAACAATCCAAAGTGGTCGCGGCAGTCACAGCCGCAGTGGCAGGTACTTTGGGCGTTCCTGTTGCATTTTTCCAAATCAGCAAGACACGGGTGGAGATCAGAAAGGTTGAACTGGAGATCCATGCTCTTGAGGCTAAAGCCGCGACTCAAACCCCAATAGACATCCCAGGATCAATCAGCGTAGCCGACGTGAATGGCGGTCAGGTAAACATCCAGATGTTCTACGATCAGCGCCTTCGCGGTCCGTTGCTCCTTTTGCTGGATTTCTTCATTGTCTGGGTAGTTCTTTCGCTGATCGACTACGCCCTCGGCGCTTTTGTTGTTGGTCCAATTCCGGTTGTTCTCGCCGGAGCCCTAGCGGCTTTCATGATGGTACCAATTCTCCGGCAGGCATTCCGGCTGAAACGTATTTCTCGGGACGAGCACCAGATTACAACTATAGAAGGTCGAGGAGAAGTTGCAGCGCGCCGGTGAACGAGTCTCAGGGTCTGTCGATCTGCCATAGGTTTGGTGAGTCAGAATACTTCGCATTTGGTCGAGCACCACCAAGCCGGGATTGCCGACGCGAACCGGATCGTCGACCTCGGCCCGTTGCCGGGCACAACGGGACCCCGATCCTCCGCGCGGGGCTCTTTCGCTCCGGGGTGGGGGGACGACATAATCCCACGCATGACAACTCTTGACCTGAAGACCGCCAACTGCGAGGCGCTGGAGCCGGCCGCGCGCGCCGTGCTCAGCGAGGCCGCCTACAACTACTACGCGGGCGGCGCCGAAGACGAAACCACGCTGCGCGCCAACCGCGCCGCGTTCGGCCGGCTGTACCTGCGCCCGCGCGTGCTGGTGGACGTGGGCGAGGTCGACACCTCCGTCGAGATCCTGGGCGAGCGGCTGTCGATGCCCATTCTGCTCGCGCCCACCGCCTTTCAGCGCCTGGCGCACCCCGATGGCGAAAAGGCCAGCGCCCGCGCCGCCCGCGCGGCCGGTACGCTGATGGTGGCGAGCACGCTTTCCACCACCTCCGTGGGCGACACCGCGGCCGCCGCGCCGGGGCCGCTCTGGTTTCAGCTCTATGTCTACCGCAAGCGCGACATCACGCGGGCGCTGGTGGAGCGGGCCGAGGCGGCGGGGTGCACGGCCATCTGCCTGACCGTGACCGTGCCCGTGCAGGGGAACCGCGAGCGCGACACGCGAACCGGGTTCCGGCTTCCGCCGGAGCTGGAGATGGCGAACTTTGCCGGGATGCCGCAGGCCGCCTTTCCCGACGACGCGGCCGGATCGGGGCTGGAGGCGTTCATCGCCCGCGAGTTCGATCCCACGCTGACCTGGAGCGCGGTGGACTGGCTGCGCTCCATCACGCGGCTCCCCATCGTGCTCAAGGGGATCGTGACGCCGGAAGATGCCGCACTCGCGGTGGAGCACGGCGCCGATGCGGTGATCGTCTCCAACCACGGCGGGCGCCAGCTGGACTGCGCCGAGCCGACGCTGCTGGCCCTTCCGCGCGTGGCCGACGCCGTCGCGGGCCGCATTCCCGTGCTGATGGACGGCGGCATCCGTCGCGGCACCGACGTAGTAAAGGCGCTCGCGCTGGGCGCGCGCGCCGTGCTGGTGGGACGGCCGGTGCTCTGGGGGCTGGCGGCCGGCGGGCAGCCCGGGGTGGAGCGGGTGCTGGAGATGCTGGGCGGCGAGCTGCGCCGCACCCTCGCCCTCCTCGGCCGGCCGTCGGTGAGCGCGGTGGACGCGAGCGCCATCACCGAAATCCAGGGACTCGTCCTTCCCCCGCGGGGATGACGGCGCGCGCCGGCTGAATCGCCGATCCGGGCCCGGTGCCCGCCGGGAGGGGCGGACACATCGGGCCGGAGGGCACTCCCGCCCGTTGCGTGCCGCGCGATGGAAGTGGCCGGTGAGCGCCGGGCCGCGTGCGTGGGCGCGGCAGGCCTGGAGTTCTGGAGGCGGTGAGAGGCGGCTGTCGCACACCGCCGGATACAGGCGCATACATAACGAGAGGACGCGGAGGTGCCAGGTGCCCTCCACGTCCTCTTTCTGCCATCGGTCTCCCGCGGGGGCGCCATCTGTTTGCAATTCATCAATCATGGCTTATAATGTGTGGATCTTTTGTTTCGCACCCAATCAAGGAAGAGTTCTCATGAGGGCGACGAAGGAAGTCACGCACGTGGAAACGACGGGCACCTACGATGTGAGCACCGGCATCATGACGGAGGTCTCGACGTACTACTACTCCGACGGATCGTTCTACACGGAAACCCGGACCGTGGACACGCACCAGCCTGGGTGGGAGTCGAACGCGAACGACTGAAGCAGTCACCTGTCGACGGCTCCTGGTGCACCATCGGCTGGTGAGCGGGGTTCCGAGCGACGGTGTTACACGATGAAGGGCCGAACCCGCACGGGCTCGGCCCTTCATCGTTCCGCCCACCGTGCGCATGGTCCGGTGAACGGGGCGCCGCGGGCGGTGACTCGGACGCATCCACAGGGCGGGAAACGGTGGTGCGCGTCGGCGGTCGTGGGCCCGGCGGTTGAAACCGCGCCTTGAAGAACACGAAGTCCGCCCCCGCGGACTGCGGCGGCGGACTTCGTGTTGCGGTCACGAAGGCTGTTGAAGCCCCGAACCGGACGCGCCAGCGGCCGGTGTCGGGGCTTGGCGCCGTTTGAACGGTGGACTCATTCGCTCACGGGAGGTTCGCGGCCTGCACGAACTTCTTCCGCCCCGCGTTATCCGTTGAGGCCGATCAGCAGCCGGATCAGCGTGTTGGCGTCGGGCTTCTCCGGAAAGTCCATCACGATCGTGCCGAAGCGCACTCCGCCGGGCGCCGTGTACTGCACCAGATGGCGCGACAACAGGTAGTTGACGCCCCAGCCGCCGCCGGTCGCGAAGTCCCAGGGATAGTAGCCGGCCACCGGGGCGGGGGGGCTCGCGCTGCTGAAGTTGATAAACCAGTCCGCCGGATTCGCGGCCGGCGCCGACGCGCGGTCCAGATGCGCCTTGACGTTCACCCACTTGTCGTGGAACGTGATCGACGGCAGCCGCTTGAGCCCGTATCTATACGCGTTCTGCATCTCGACTTTGCCGTTCACGCCGATGGCGGTGGACGACCACGCCTGGTCGTCCGGCCAGTTCGACACGTCGAAGCCGAACGTCCGCGGCACGTCCTGGCGCAGCACCACGACGCATCCCTGCAGATCGGCCAGCGTGCGCTCGTGCAGCACCGTCGCGTTGTCATCATACAGCTTGTTGGGCGGAACGGTCTCGAGCAGGATCTTGTGCAGCACGGCGTCGATCGGCTCGCCCTTTTCCCCCCGGAGGCCGGAGTTGCGGTTGACGCAGAAGACCACGCATTCGGCCGGATTGTCCGCGAGGAATTTGACGACCTTCGGCATGATGTCCTTCCTGAGCCACACGTGCTGAAAGTAGTCGCCGTGAAAGATGCCGAGGTCGTCGGGGTCGGCGCCCGGGTTCAGCACCAGCCGCAGATCAAGGAAGCGCACGCCCGCGTCGAGCTGTTCCTCGATGGAGAGCGTCTGGCAGCGCGTGCCTGATTCGCCGTTGCCGCCGTAGGTTCCCGTGTCGTGCGTACCTGGAATGTTGAGCTGCGTAAGAGAGCGGTCCGGGTAGCTGGCCATCCAGCGCTTCGTATCCACCTGCGGCGTCAGGAAGATGGTCATGCTGTTGTACGTGTCGTCGCCGTTTTCCGAGACGTGGAAGAGCACCTGGATGGCCGAGAACGCGTCGTCCCCGCGGCTGACCGGGATCGACGCCCGCTCGTTCATCTCCGTCGCGTCGCAGCCGTCGAGCTGGAACACGAATACGCCGCCGCCCGAGAACGCCGCCGTGACAGCGAACGGCGCGGTCGCCCGGTTGTCGTGCCGTTCCAGGTGGATCGGCGCGCCGACGGCGAACGCGGCGAGCCGGATGTCATGGATGCTGGCCTCGGGATTGGCCCGGTCTGGCGTTTCCCAATCTTTTTCGCTGGCGGCTTTCGCGGTGAGGACGACGTCTTCGGCAGTGTTGTTGACGAAGTTGATGAGGAAACCGACGGACATGACGTGCTCTCCGGATGGCGTATTCAGAGCGGAAGGCCCAGGCGGCCTGATGGCATAAGGGTCAGGCCACCTGGGCCGGGGCGCAAGACCTCCGGCCAGCCCGAAGCGGTGTGATGCGCCCATGCTCAGGCCAAAGCCCCGTGGACGAGTTTCGGCAAGAAATGTATCTGATGCCCGATGGCCCGCGCCGGCCGCGAATGGGCGGGTTCAAATGGGCCGGCGATCAGTTGGCGAGCCCGTCCGGGGTTGTCGCATCCCGCTGAACCGCGTAGTCTCAACCCCTCACGCCTGATCCCGAGCTCCCGACGATGCTGAACGATCTGACCGCCCGCGGACTTCTTACGCGCAGGGAAATGCTGGCCGCGCTCGCCGCCGCCGCGCTGCCGCTCGTGTCCGCGTGCGGCGCGGCCATCGCGCCGGTGTCGTCTGCGGCGGGCGGCGCGGACGGGGACGCGGTCGCGCTCCTAGACCGCATCGGCAACGATCTGCTGAACCTGTTCCCGGAGTCGGCGACGTCTCTGGGGCTGGATACGGGCGCGCGGGCCGGGCTACGGGCGCAACTGACTGATCGTTCGCCGGCGGGAGAAGAACGGATCGCGCGGCAGTTGCGCGCGGACCTGGCGGCGCTCGCGGCGGTGGACGGCAGTCGTCTGTCGCATCCAGTGCGCACCAGCGTGGAAGTCGTCCGCAGTGCCTACACGACGGCGCTGGAAGGGTTTGCGCTTCCGTACGGCGATATCACCGTGGGCGGCTGGCGCAACACGCCGTACACCGTCATCCAGAACGTGGGCGCGTACCTGGACGTGCCGCGCTTTCTGGACAGCGACCACCGCGTGGAGAACGCCGTCGACGCCGAGGCGTACCTGGCGCGGATGCAGTCGTACGCGCGCGAGCTGGATGGCGAGCTGGAGCGCGTGCGGGCGGCGCGCGGGATTGGCCTCGTCCCTCCCGCGTTCCTGCTGGACAAGGCGCTGGGGCAGATGCGGCTTTCCGCGCAGAACGCGCGCGAGGGCGGCACGCTGGTGGAATCGCTGGAGCGGCGGACGAGGAACATCGCCGGGGACTGGGCCGGACGCGCGCGGCGGATCGCGGCGGGGGAGATCGCGCCCGCGCTGGACCGGCAGATCCGCGAACTGGAAGCGCAGCGCGCCGTCGCCACGAACGACGCGGGGATCTCGGCGCGGCCGCACGGCGAAGAGTTCTACCGGTGGGCGCTCAAGGCATCCACCACAACGTCCATGTCGCCCGACGAGGTTCACGAGTTGGGCCGCAGCGAGCTGGCGCGGCTGCAGGCGCAGATGGACGTGATCCTCAAGCAGGCGGGCTACACGCAGGGCACCGTGGGCGAGCGGATGAACGCGCTGGCCAGGGATCCGCGCTACAAGTTCGCGGAGGGCGACGCGGGCCGCGCCGAGATCCGGGCGTTCATCGACGACCGGCTGGCGTGGATCCGCGCGCAGATGCCGCGGGCGTTCAACACCGTCGTCGATCCGCACATGGAGGTAAAGCGCCTGCCGCCCGAGGAGGAGCCGGGCGCGCCCGCGGCGTACGGCGGCGCCGGCTCGGTGGACGGCGCCATCCCCGGCCGCTTCTGGATCAACCTGCGCACCACGGACCTGCACAGCCGCTACAGCCTGGCGGACCTGACCTTTCACGAGTCCATCCCAGGCCACATCTGGCAGGGCGAGTACACGCACGGCATGCCGCTCGTCCGCCAGATGCTGGCGTTCAACGCGTACTCCGAGGGGTGGGCGCTCTACGCCGAGCAGCTGGCCGACGAGCTGGGCGCGTACGAGAGCGATCCCATCGGCCGGCTGGGCTACCTGCAGTCCATCGCGTTCCGCGCCTGCCGGCTGGTGGTGGACACCGGCCTGCACGCCAAGGGGTGGACGCGCGAGCAGGGCGTGCGGTTCTTTGTGGATGTGAACGGATCGAACCCGCTGGAGGTGGCCAGCGAGGTGGATCGCTACTGCTCGTGGCCGGGGCAGGCGTGCGGATACAAGGTGGGGCACAGCGAGATCAACCGGCAGCGCGATCGTGCGCGCGCCGCGCTCGGCGCGCGCTACGACCTCAAGGCGTTCAACGACACCGTCGTCCGCGGCGGCAACGTCCCCCTCGACGTCCTCGCCCGCAACGTGGACGAGTACCTGCGGCGGTAGGCGCCGTAGCCCGTAACGGCCCGCAGCCGATCGTCAGGCGGCGGGCCACTCCACGACGTTGAGCCCTGGGACGCGGCGGAATTCGCGCAGGTTCGCGGTGACCAACGAAAATCCGTGCGTGACCGCGGTCGCCGCGAGCCAGAGGTCGTTGGGACCGATCGGAGTTCCCGCAGCCGCCAGATCAGCCCAGAGCCGCGCGTGCGCTCGGGCCGTCGAAAGCTCGATGCCGATCAGCGGGAAGCGTTCGAGCAACGCTTCTACAAAGGCTGAGCGGCGGGCCCGCACGCTCGCATCCTGGGCGCGGTGAACACCGTGCAGCAGTTCGCTGGCGGTAATCACGGACACAAAGAATTCTTCGTCCTCACGTCCCGCGAGGTGCGCGGTGATGTCCAACCGACCCCGCTCGTGCGCGATGAGGATGCTGGTGTCGATCAGGATTCCCACGGGTCGTGCTCCGGCAGAGCTCCAAGCTGACCGCGCGCGGTGTCCAGGTCGTCTTCGAAGGCTGCTGCGTCCTCGGGACTCAGACGTGGCAGGGAGGCAAGCAGCCCGGGCAGATCGCCGAGGCGCATGCCGATCGGCACGGGACGAAGTTCCGCGACTGCCCGGCGACCGCGCATCAAGACGAAGCGTTCGCCCCGGAAAGCAACGCGGTTGACGTACTCCGCGAAGTTGCGGGCGACTTCGGTGACTGAGGGAGAAAAGTGCATCGGCTGATCCTTGCGAACAGGTGAATCGCATGAATCAGATTATCGGATTCGCGGGTGTTTGTCCAGCGGGGCGCAGCACTGATGTGGGGAGCTTGCATGGGATATTCGTCTGTGACAACTCGAGTTATCCAAGCGGTCTCTACGGAAAATCCAGTTCTTCCCGGGTTTGCAATGCTGGCGGCGCTACAATCGGCCATGCGCGCGGAGGATGCGCGCCGTGTCATAGCCGTCAATAAAAGTGTATCTGCAGGAGTCCGCATACTTCGACAAGGCGAATGCCTCGACCGTTTTCCGCACGGCAGGCGAAATCTTGTGACAATGTTGGACAACAAACACTTCTGCAGGACTATTGAACAGCCGGTATATCTGATCGCCGTTTTTGCCGCAATCAGCCGGGGTCATCTCGTGAAACCGAGACGGGCCTTTGAGCAGAAACGCTGCTACTGATTTCCTTCCATTAACACTTAGATTGCTGGAGAATAGATCGGCTTCTTCTCCGCCCCAGTCCTTCGGGACCGATTCCTCACCAAGTAGCTCGCAGAACAGTTCCTTGACCACTCGCTCAGGCACATTCTTCAAACGCTGGAATTCGGCTTTCGATACTGGCTGTCGAAAGTCTATACCTTCGAACTGATCAATATCCTGCACGCGGAGGCGCAGTTGGTCCGTGAAGGGTAAATCCAGCCCGCTAACACGCTCCACCAAGTCACCCACCAGATAAGGCACTGCTCTTACCTCGCTAACACTGATCTCTGTAACTGAGCAGAACGCGAAAAGGTTAGTCGAACCGCTTAACCTTGTGTAGGCAGTGTCAGTGATGATGCCGCTCTTCGAAAAATTGACAACGAGCTTTTTTCCCGATAAAACGTCCACCAGATTCTCCGATAGCGAGACATGAGGTGTCCTGTTACTCGCACCAAAACCCTTACCGTAAAAGTGCCCTTGATAGGTAAATGGAATCCCTGGGCGCAGCTGTCCCGCTATAGCGAGGCTATGCAGCGGTAGAACGTTCGCGCTCTGCAAGTACTCGATCAACCGTGGACCGAGGGCATTCGCGAGTAAGACGCGACTGCTGTTCGAGTCCGGAGATAGCAACGCTTGGCGCATCTCAGGCACCAACTGCTTGGAATCGACTAGCTCGAGAAGCCGAGCAGTGCTCACATACCAAGCTCGAACTGCGATGCTATTCATCTCCCACGTGCCCCCAATCAGATGGGGGCGCGGGGGCCACACCGCGGCGACCGGAACCTCGCGACTTACGTTCAAGAGGGCTCGCCTCGTCGGGAGCAGGCTCGCCCGAGATGACAATTGCCGTCGTGTTGTTCGCCAGACCAGATTCAGTCAAGAGCTGATTCCACTCAGACTCCGGCTTGATTCGTCTCGTCTCGTAAACGACGTATATGAAGGTGTCCCAATCTCTGGAGTGATATCCGCGAGTATCGGCGAGGATCTGATCCGCGATGATCGGCGCTTCAGCGGCTTTAGTTAGGTACTTGTACTCTATCAGAGTTCGGATACTGGGCAACCCCGTATCCGGCTGATAGTTCTTAATGGGCTTCGTCAGCATCGGCTTGTGCTTGAGATCCGGGAACACACACCTCAGCACAGCCTCGATTCGCCTGTGAACCTCATCTTCGCTACGAGGCGGCTCAGGATAAACCTTCGCATCCAGAATCGAGTACTGGCATGCTCGTAGGATTTCAGCAACATCCTTGGTGATTGAGTGCACGGACTGGACTTCACCGAGGACCTCGATCGCGGCGGTATACTGTCGCAGGCGTGAAAGCCATTTCGAGAATGGTTCATCAGGGCCGGTTTCGATCTTGGTGAAACCGTTCGCTCCACCGTCCTTGGCGGTGTCAAGATCGGTCTTCACCAGCGACTCGATAGAAGTGAGTCCTAAAAACCCTGCCGCAGCCAGAATCTTCAAGAACACGATTTCGATCCACCACTCGACATTTTGGCGGTCCAAGTCCTCGTCGCCGTAGTCCAGCAAGCCCGACAAGATAACGCGGTCATACAGATTCTCGGCCTGGGTGATCGCCGTCCGGAGGTCAGACACAATTGCGGCGATCCGGCGTGCCTCGGCTGGCATTAATCTATCCCGCTGGAGTGTTGTTAAGCCCGGTGCTTCGCAGCGTCGCGCAACTCACCCGCGATTCGCTGGAGACGCTCGGCCCGGTGGTCGAACCCTTCAGCCATGCGCGAGAGGTTTTCGGCCGTAGGTGTCCTGCGCCCCATCGCCCAAGAACGGAGCACACCATAGCTCAGCCCGGCATCCTCGGCGAGTTGGCGCATCGAGAATGGGCCGTCCCGAAGAACGCGCTGAACCAAGGCTACAATCTCTTCTCGCGCCACCCGACCTCCTGCCTAAAACAGGTTAGCAAATCTGTTGACACAAGCCGCCGTGTTAGCTAAATTGATAACACAGGGCAAACGAAAAGGGCTGGGCCGCTCTCCCGCGAAGAAAGCACGACCCAGCCTCACACGCGAACCGACCCGAAGGCCGACCGCTCGCCAAAGTTGCCCTGCTGGACGGCCGGGGTCAAGAGGATCGGAGGACAACCATGAGAACCGAATCTCCGAACGGCACCCTCGCCTCGCCGGGGCGGCTCCTGGAAATGCTGACGGATCGCTTCGGCGCGTTCGAGGCCATCGCCATGGCTTCCATCAAGCTCGCCCGCCACGTCCCCGAAGACGAACTGTCGATGGATCAGCTGGTGGCGGAAGCGGTGCTGGAGTTCGGCGATGACCTGCGCGCCGCCTCCGAGGCCGCCGCGAAGTGGAGGAGTGCGGAGGCGGCCCGTTGAACCAGCCGGCAGACGGCGGCGGCAGATCCACACAGGGCGCGGGGACGGTCTCCCCTGCGCCCTGTGTGTTCACAGAGGCGTCGACTGTGCGGCGAGGGCACGAAATGTCGAGATCGGTACGTATCGTGCTTTAGCCGTTCGCGCCACGGGTTATGGTTGCCTTCACGCGGATCACCCGACCCGGCAACGAGCTGGACGGGGTGGCTTCACCAACGCGAAGGGCAAGCACCATGGGTATCTTCGGAGGCATTCTTTCCAAGCTCGGGCTGGGCGGCGACGACAAGGACAAGGCCCCCACGCGGCCCGCGGGTACGCCCGCCACCACCGCTCCCGCACGGCCCGCCGGCACTCCCGCTCCCGCGGCGGCACCGGCGGCCCCGGTTCCCGTGTCGGTCGTGGACGTCGAGGCGCACATGGAGCAGCTCGCGGCCAAGACGGGGCACGAGGTGAACTGGCGCCATTCCATCGTGGACCTGCTCTCGCTGCTGGAGATCGACAACAGCCTCGCGGCCCGCAAGGAGCTGGCGGTGGAGCTTGGCTGCCCGCCCCAGCTCATGGACGACTCGGCCAAGATGAACGTGTGGCTGCACAAGACGGTGCTTGCCCGCATCGCCGCGAATGGCGGCAAGGTTCCCCAGAGCCTGCTGGACGGATGACCAACCCCGACAGCACGGACATCCTGGCCCAGGCGGGCGGGATTCAGGCGGTGGCCCAGCAGCTGGGCATCACCGAAGCCCAGGCGGCGAGCGGGGCCGCGGCGCTGCTTCCCGCCATCATGGGCGGGTTCAAGAACCAGGCGCAGGCAAATCCGGCCGGTGCGGCGGGGCTGGGCGGCCTGCTGAACCAGCTGGGCGGTGGTGCCCCTCCGGACGCCGTGACGGGCTCGCAGCCCGCCGCGGCGGACTCGGGCAACAACATCCTGGGCCAGATCTTCGGCTCCAAGGACGTGAGCCGCACGGTGGCGCAGGACGCCGCGGCCAAGTCCGGCCTGTCGCCGGAACTGCTCAAGCGCATGCTGCCGCTGCTGGCCATGCTCGTGACGGCCTACCTGGCGAAGCAGCACGGGGCCGGTGGGGCGGGGCAGGGTGGATTGGGCGGTGTTCTGGGCGGGATTCTCGGTGGCGCCGCGGGCGGAAACGCGAGGTCCGGGATGGGCTCCATGCTCGACCTGGACGGCGACGGCAACGCCCTGAACGACCTTCTGCGGATGGCGGGAAAAGCGCTTCGGTAGCGCCCGCCCCGCAGATGTACGATGCGAATGAAGCCCCGGCCGCACCACGCGGCCGGGGCTTCATTCCATTCCGTCCGTGTGGATGCGCGTTCTGCCGGGATTCGAACGCGGCCGCGAGCCTCCGCTCCCTTCTCGTCCGCTTCGTCCGCGCCGCAACACATCCACCGACCCGCGCGACCGCATCTAGTCGCAGTGGTCCGGGACGGAGCCGGTCGGAGGATAGGCCGGCCCGGGGCTCGATGCAAACGCCATCCGCACGTTGGCTCCATCGGGCTCGAAGTCACCGTCGATCCAGGTAGGATTCACCAGGCTCCCCCGGAAGTACACATGCGAGTCGCGCGCACTGCGGAGGGTGACACAGAGGTTCCGATTCGTACCAACAATGCTGTCCTGGACGGAGCCGGCACCCAGCGGGCTGAGGGTGATTCTTCCCGACAGACTGCCTCCACTGCGCTCCACCATCCGCAGGTCCAGAAACGTCTGTGTACCGGCATTCGTGTACTGTCCGCTCCACTCACCCGTCACGGGGTAGTGGTCTGGGTCGATCAGGTCCTCGCAGCCCGCCGCGGCGACAAGCAGGGTGGCCACGGCGCAATGGACAAAGCGCATCAGGGTACTTGGGTGATGGTGAAGGAAAACGCGATCCTCGTCGGCCCGCGGCTTGGCCGCACAGAGGCCCGGAGCCCGCGCGCAAGCTTGTCATCCGCGAGGGCTGGATGGCCCCGCATCTCCTACGGCCGATTGTCCGGCGCGGATGGCTCCCGGACCGTGCGGCTGAAGCTGAGGGAATCCATCGGCTCCGCTCCTGCGTTGGGATACTCTTCCCAGCGCCGCAGCCGGCCTTCGAACTGGAAGCCGGATTTCTCCAGCACCCGGGCGCTGGCTGCGTTGCCGGGGTGGCAGGTGGCCCACACGCGGAAGACGCCCTCCTGCGCAAGCCACCACTCGGTGACAGCGGTGGCGGCTTCCGTCATGAGCCCGCCGCCCCACGCATCCCTCGTCAGCAGGTAGCCCAGATTGATCCCGTGGTCGCCGGGCCGCGCGGAAATGGAGCCGATCAGCGTGTCGCTTTCCGCGGCCTGGAGCATCCACACGAACTCGCGCCGCGCTTCCCACTGCCTCGTGCAGAAGGCGAGGTACGCTTCCGTATCCTCAACGCGCCGGTGAGGCGTCCAGCTGAGGTATCTGGTCACGTCGGGGTCCTGCGCCCACCGCTCGAACATGGCGCCGGCATCAGACGGCTGTGCCCGGCGGATGATCAACCTGCCCGTGGTGAACCGCTCGGGAGGAATCATTCGTTTGATTTCTGAGGGTGCGCCCAACGTCGAGATCTCAGCCGCGCGCGCATGAGGATCGATCCGGGTCCCAGCAACGATTGCTGGGGCCTGATCGTGACGGCCGGAATGATGGCGATGATGCCGGACGTGAGGTAGACCCCCGCTCCGCACTCGGCGTAGATTGCAGGCGCGCGCCCGCTTCCGGAGTGCGCGCCTTTTCGTTTGCCGGGATACGAACGTGGCCGCGATCCTTCACCACCTTCTCGTCCTCTTTCTGATCGTCGTCTTTCCCCTGTGGGACCGGGCGGAGACGAAGCGGCTCAAGGCATCCACCGACCCGCGCGACCGCATCCGCGCGTACCGCCTGACGATCGGGTGGCAGGTGATTGCCTGCGCGATCCTTCTGGCGACGGTGTCGCTCGCCCAGCTCTTCACGCCACCCGCGCACGACCGCATCTTCGGCGCGGAGGTAAAGCCGGGGACGGTGCTCCCCATCGTCGGCGGGCTCCTGCTGGGCGCGATGATTCCCGTCATCATCAGCCTCGTGAACCCGGAGGCGCGCGAAAAGCAGAGGGGCGCGCTCAAATCCATCGAATTCTTTCTTCCGTACACCCCGCAGGCGCGGCGCTGGTGGGCGGCGCTCTCCATCGTCGTCGGCATCGGCGAGGAGATCATCTTTCGCGGCTTTCTGATCCGCTACATGCTGGCGCTGCCGGTCGGGTGGGGCGTGGGCGGCGCGGTGATCGCGGCGGCGGTCGTCTTCGGCATCGACCACGGCTATCAGGGGATCGCCGGCCTGATCAGCACGACCGTGCTGGCGCTGGTCTTTTCCGCGCTGTTCTTCGCCACCGGCTCGCTCTGGCTCCCCATGCTCGTGCACGCCCTGATCGACATGCGCATCCTCCTTCTCGTGCGGCCGGGCGGGGAAGCGCGGCCGGCGGAGCCCTGATTCGGCTCGCGCGAAGCGGGCGCGCCCTATCCTCCATCCACGGGAAGGTGCACCCGTGCGGCAGGCGTAGCGCCCTCGAGAAATTGTCCAGAGATTGCAATGCCGTGAGGGCGAAGCTGCTGAGCATCGGCTGACGCAGCTGGTCGTCGGTAAGCCGATGGGCAGCTGTGTCAGCGGCGCTCAGGCCGGAACGGCTCGGCCGCGACCTGGTGGTCGTCCTCGTACACGATGTACCCGGGCCGGTCCGTCGTAAGCATGCGGGTTGCGACTTCGTGCTGCGCCAACAGCGCGCACACCTCTCGGGCGAGCGCAATCTGCTGCGCGGCGCTCGCCTTGAACCAGCTTACAGCGAGTTCGCGGGCGCCGGGGCGCCGGGAACGCGCAAAGCGGTCAGGCTCTTCCAGTTCCAGGTTCAACCTCCGGCGGATCTCCGCCCACCAGACCTCCTCGTGCGGGGCGAGCCGGCCGGCTCGCCACAGGCGAAAGGCCGCCTGAAATATGCCGAGTTCAATTCCGGAGTACTGGTCGATCTTATCCACCACAAAGCGTACGTACACGGTACTAGTCCAGGAATGGCTGTGTCTGTCCTGATGTGTGACGTGCTGCAAGCGCTGCGATCCGTGCCGCCGGCGGGTGGAGCCGCCCGTCATCAGCCGCTTTGTCGATTGCGTCAGATGCCGGGTGCGCCGTAGTCCGTCCGGTCCCCCCACAGCGCCGCGACTCCGGCCTCCGCGGCGAGCGCCAGGTCGTCTGCCCGCAGATGGATGTGGGGCAACCGGCCCATCTCGTCCCGGCCCGGTACCTCGGGCAGCAATTCCGCGTCGATCCGGTAGAGATTGCCGTACACTCCCTCAGGATCGGGCGTTGTGCGTGCCGTCTCGGCGAGGTAGTCGCGCGCCTCGGTTTCCGACATCAGACGGAAGCCCGCCGAATCCTCCGCCAGGTAGCACGGCAGCGTCAGGTCGGAACGCGATGCCGTGGAACTCCGCTCGCGGATCGCAGGCGGCAGTGCGGCCAGGTATTGCTCCGCGACCGCCTCATCGCGGAAGATGGCGGAGACGTATGGAAGGCGGCCGGAGGAGACGATCCAGGCGATCACGGGCTTTCCTCTCGATGTGTAACGATGGATGGAGTCGCACCGCGAAGGGCGCAGCGTGATCCGTGCCGTGCATCGATTGCCGTCTGATCCGCCGATGTCGATATTCGCCCTCCCCGTTCGACGCCTGGGTAGAGCAGCACAATCAACCGACAGGAGAACCGATGAAGATCACCGTAGAAACGCTCGTTCGCGCGGAGCCGGCCAAGGTGTGGGACGCGTGGAACACGCCGGAAGACATCATGCAGTGGAACGCGGCCAGCGAGGACTGGCACACCACGCAGAGTGCGGTGGACCTGCGCGAGGGCGGAGCGTTTTCGTCGCGGATGGAGGCCAAGGACGGCAGCATGGGCTTCGACTTCGCGGGCACCTACACCCGCGTGGTGCCGGGAAAGATCCTCGAATACGCGCTGAGTGACGAACGCGGGGTCTCCATCGAGTTCGTGGAGCAGGCCGACGGCGTGCTGGTGCGGGAGACGTTTGATGGGGACAACGAGTATCCGGAAGATTTCCAGCGGCAGGGGTGGCAGGCGATCCTGGACAACTTCCGCCGCCACGTGGAGGCGAAGGGCTGAAGCGGAGCCGCGCGCACCGGGGATCGCCGCGCCGCGATCCTCCCGCTCGATCCGCTGCGGGGCCGGTTGACGCAAACGCCGGCCTCCACATACCTTCAGTCCACACATGCAGAGCGGGGACGGCCCCGTTTCTCCAATACGCACGTGGGGACGGCCCCACACCAGACTCGGCGACGGGTCATGGCGTGGGGCTTCTTGCATCCCGCCGGTTCGCTGGATATCGGGAGAGGGTGGATCGCGGAAGATCCACATCCACCCGGACGCCCGCGCCACGACTCGTCCTGTCTGGAGGAACAAGCAATGGATAAGCACCCATCCGCCATCAAGCCGGAATCGTGGCTCGTTTCGGCCGGCCGCAGTTCCGAGCCCGGCGCGCCGCTCAACGTGCCGCTGGTCCCCGCGTCCAACTTCATCCTGGGCACCGAGCGCGGCTACTCGCGCGACGACGCCACCCCGACGTGGGAGGCGCTCGAAGAGGTCGTCGGCGGGCTGGAGGCCGGGCGGGCTCTGGCGTTCGCGTCGGGGATGGCCGCCATCGCCGCGGTGTTCGACCAGCTTTCCGCGGGCGCCGTGGTGGCGCTGCCGGATGACTGCTACCAGGGCGTCGCCGGGCTGGCCGCCGCGGGCGCCGAGCGCGGCCGATGGACCGTGCAGCGCCTGGCCCTGGACGACACGGCAGGCTGGATCCGCGCCTGCGCCACCGCCGACCTGATCTGGCTGGAATCGCCCTCCAACCCGCTGCTGGCGGTGGCGGATCTGGAGGCGATCTGCGCCGCGCCGCGCAAACCCGGAGCGATCGTCGCGGTGGACAACACGTTCGCCACGCCGCTCAACCAGCAGCCGCTGGAGTTCGGCGCCACGGTGTCGCTGCAGTCGGCCACCAAGTTCATCGGCGGGCACTCGGACCTGCTGGCCGGCGTGGCCACGACGCGGGACGATGCCCTGTACCACGCCATCCGCACGTCGCGCGAGCTGAACGGCGCCACGCCGGGCACGCTGGAAGCCTGGCTGGCCGTCCGCGGCGCGCGCACGCTCGCCATCCGCCTGCAGCGCGCGCAGGAGACGGCCATGGTGCTCGCGGAACGGCTCGAGGCGCATCCGCTGGTGGAGCGCGTCCGCTATCCGGGGCTGCCCTCGCACCCCACGCACGCCACCGCGCGGCGCGTGCTGCGGGGCTTCGGCAGCATCATCTCGTTCGAGCTGCGGGGCGGGGCGGAGTTCGCGGACGCGGTGTGCCGCGGCGTGGGGCTCGTGCGCCACGCCACCAGTGTGGGCGCGGTGGAATCCACCATGGAACGACGCGCGGCGATCCCGGGACAGACACATCTTCCGCCATCGCTGCTGCGCCTGAGCGTGGGGATCGAGGATGCCGAGGACCTCTGGGCCGATCTGGATCAGGCAATCCGCGCCGCGGCGCCGTAACACCAAGCGGTTGTTGATGATGGAAGGAAGGGCCGAATCCCACCCGGGGTGCGGCCCTTTGTTCGCGCCCGAGCCTGAGCCGGGGCAGCATGTGTCGGGTTGATGGGGCTGATGCTGGATCGGGGGAGTTTGCCCGATCCGCTGCTGGAGCAACTGAAGTTGCCGCAACAAACTGCGGAAAGCCTCACGGTACTGCTGTGAGGCTTCACCTGCACTGGATTGCGGGCAATGACCGAAGCCTGATGTCGCGCTGAGGTCTCCCCCTCTCCCGCTTGGGGAGAGGGGGCCGGGGGGTGAGGGCTGCCCGCGGCGGCGCCAGAGCCTGGGATGGACGAGCGTCGCCCCAGCCGGGCTGGAGCACCCCGAAGCTCGCGCTGCGCTGCGCCGTGCACGCCGCCCTTGACTACTCGTGTAGGCACGGCTACTCTTCCTGACGACAGGTGTAGGCACCCGCGCCGCACTCTCTCTGACGACAGTTGTAGACACCATGGCACGTGAATCCATCGGCGAACGGGAGCTGGCGCTGGTGCGGCACATCGCCGACCGCGGCAGCCTCAGCGTGGCCGAGGCGGTGGACGAGTTCGGCGCCAGCCACGGACTGGCCCGCTCCACCGTCCTGACGATGATGGAGCGGCTGCGCACCAAGGGATACCTGTCCCGGCGGATGGCGCGCGGGGTGTATCGCTACCGCGCCTGCGCCTCGTCCGCGGAGCTGCTCAAGGACGCGGTGCACCGGTTCGTGGAGCGCAGTCTGGACGGCTCCGTATCCCCCTTCCTGGCCTACCTGTCTGAGGCGCCCGACCTGTCGGACGACGAACGGCAGGAACTGGAGCGCATCGTGGCGCGCCTGGACGCCGCACAGCGAAAGGACGGCTGATGCTTTCCCTCCTCGTCCGCGCGTCGCTGGAAGGCGCGCTGCTCGCCGCCTGCGTCTGGCTGGCGTGCCGTGCGCTGCCGCGGATGTCGCCCCGCGTGCGCGCGCTGCTGTGGTGGTGCGTGGCGGCCAAGTTCGTGGTCGCGCTGCTCTGGTTCACGCCCATTCCCGTGCCCGTGCTCGCCAGCGCGCCCGCGTCCGCCCCCGCCGCGGCGATGGACGCGCATTCCATCCCCTCGCAGTCCTCCACCGGCGCCGCTGAGAAAGCGGAAACGGCGCCGGTGCCCGGCCGGGGCGCGCCGGAGATCCCGTGGACCGCCGTCGTCGTCGGTGCGTGGGCACTGGGGATGGGCGTTGCGCTGACGCGCACGCTGCGGGACTGGCGGCGCACCCGGGCGCTGGTCTCGCGATCGCTGCCCGCGCCCGAGTCACTGCACGCGGACGTGCGCGAGCTTTCCGCCCGGCTCGCCAGCCGCGCGGTGGTGGACGTGCGGGTGTCGGCGGAAGTCGAGTCGCCGATGATCGTGGGGGTGCGCCGGCCGGTGATCCTGGTGCCGGCACAGGGTTTCGCGGCGCTCTCGCCCGACCAGCGTCGCATGGCGCTCTGCCACGAGGTCGCGCACCTCAAGCGCGGCGACCTGTGGCTGGGCTGCGTGCCGGCCGCCGCCGAACGCTTCTTCTTCTTTCACCCCCTGGCCCGCCTGGCCGCCCGCGAGTACGCGTTCTGGCGCGAAGCCGCGTGCGATGAGGCCGTCCTCACCACGCTCGGTACGTCTCCGCAGAGCTACGGGCGCATGCTGCTGGCGCTCGGTGTGTCACGCCGGACCGCGACCTTTTCCGCGGCGGGAGCGGCGTGGTCGTTCCACAACCTCAAACGAAGGATCACCATGCTCGACCACACCTCCTCGTCCTCGTTCCGCGGCCGCGCGCTGGCCGCCTGCGCGGTTGCCGCCGCCATCGTCGCCGTCGCGCCCATCCGGGCCGTGGCGCGCTCCGTTGCGGCGCCCGCGCCCATCCCCTCGCGGATCTCCGCGCCGGGGCAGACCCCGCGCCTGGCCTCGGTGCCGGCACCCGCGGCCGTCCCCGCCGGTACCCCCACAGCCCCCCTGCAGGCCGGCAAGGCTGAGGCGCCGCGCCAGGACGAGCTGCAGTTCGTGCTGTTTCACGCGGACGGAAACACCGTGACGGTGGGCAACTCCAGCCAGGTGGATCGCGCGCGCAGCCACCGCCGCGGCAACGAGCCGCTGCTGTGGTTCCGGTACGACGGCGGGGAGTACGTGGTCCGCGACGCGGCTGTGCTGCGCGAGGTGGATGAACTGTGGGAGCCGGTGGGGCGCATTGGCGAGGAGCAGGGGCGCGTCGGCCAGCAGCAGGGCGAGATCGGCGAGCACCAGGGCCGGATCGGGGCGCGGCAGGGCGAGATCGGCGCGCGTCAGGGGGAACTGGGCGCACGGCTGGGCGCTCTGGGCGGGCGCGTCGCGCTGCTGGCCATGCGGGAAGCGGCGGGACCGTCGGATTCCGACCGCCGGGCCATCGTGCGGGACCGCGAGGAAGTGGAGGCGCAGATGCGCGAGATCAGCCGGCAGATGGAACAGCTGAACCGGGACATGGGCGAGTTCGAGGCGCCCATGCACGAGCGCGACGGGGAGATGGAAGCGCTCGGGCGGCAGATGGAGGCGCTCAGCGGCCGGATGGAAGCGGCGGCGGAGCGGGCGGACAGCGGGATGCAGACGCTGGTGCGCCGGGCCATCCAGAGCGGCGCCGCGGTCTCCGTCCGCTGAACCGCCGGTGGATGGCGGCGGGCTCCCGCCGTCATCCACGCGGATGGAATCAGCGCGGCG
The DNA here is from genome assembly GCF_014202995.1 of Longimicrobium terrae. Taxonomy (NCBI): domain Bacteria; kingdom Pseudomonadati; phylum Gemmatimonadota; class Longimicrobiia; order Longimicrobiales; family Longimicrobiaceae; genus Longimicrobium; species Longimicrobium terrae. Next base: position 664,100 of record NZ_JACHIA010000001.1, on the reverse strand, counting down.
CAGGCTGAAAACGAAAGGGCCGAACCCCATGCCGGGGTTCGGCCCTTTCGCCGTCGCTCGCTCGATCAGCCCGCGTGCGCCACGGACGACGGTTCGGCCAGCACGGCGTCCAGCTGGCCCATTGCGGACCGCAGCCCCTCCTCCATCCCCATCTCCGCCAGCTGCCGCATGGCTTCGATGCTGGGGAAGTGGGTCACGCTCGTGAAGCGCGAGCCGGTATCCGTCGGCTCGAAGTTGAAGACCATCCGCATGCTGGGCATGGCGTCGTTCGGGCGGCCCTCGTCATCCGAGAAGCCGTCCTGCAGTTCGATCCGGCGCCCCGCTTCCACCTCCAGAAAGCGCCACCAGCCGCGCGCCTTGGTCCCGTCCGGGCCGGTCATGTAGTACTCGGCCGATCCGCCCGGCTTCAGGTCGTGGCGGACAAAGGTGGCGGGCCACGTTTCCGGCCCCCAGAACCGCTCCAGCTGCCGCGGGTCGGCGTACGCTTCCCACAGCCGCTCCACCGGCACGGGATATTCGCCCACGACGGTGAGGGTGAGCGCGTCGGCGTCGGAGGTTACGGAGGTAATGGGCATCGGGCTTACTCCTGGGGTGGGGGGGCGGCGAAAAGGTTGTCGATCTGGCTGAAGCGCGCCTTCCACAGCTCCTCGAGTTGCGAGAGAAGCTCGCGGGCGCGCGCGATGCGCTCCGGGTTTCCGCGGATGATCCGCTCGCGGCCCTGCGCCTGCTTGGTCACCAGCCCCGCGCCTTCCAGGACGGCGACGTGCTTCTGCACCGCCGCGAACGACATGCGGTAGCGGGCCGCGAGCGCGGAGATGGACGCCTGCTCGCCCGCCAGCACCCGCGTGACGATGTCGCGCCGCGTGGTGTCGGCCAGGGCGTGAAAGACGCGGTCGATCTCCGCATCGCTGAGCGAACCATGTACAACCATATGGTTGTATGATAGGAGCGGATGATCAACCGCGCAAGCCTCTCCTCCCCCGTCCGGGACTCAGGCGCGTTCGGACGCGAGAACCGCCTCCAGCCGGCCCAGGTTCTGCTCGTTGGCGGTGGTGCTGAGGCGGCGCATGGGGACGGCGGCCTCGGGGCTCTCGAATTCCTGCACCCAGGACAGGTGCGTTCCTTCGCCGCGCTCCGCCAGCGTCACCGTGAGCCGGAACCACGGCTTTACGATGTGCTCAATCACGATCACGCGATCCGGCTCGATCTCCCGGAAGATGCTCTCGTTGGGATAGCTGGCGCCGTCCGGGCTGTGCATCGCAAATACCCACCGGCCGCCGGGCGCGAAGTTGAACTCCTCGAACGTGTTGGTGAAGCCGCTGGGCCCCCACCACCGTGCAAGGAGTTCCGGCTGCTGGAACGCGGCGAACACCTGGCGCGGCGTGGCGGAAAGCAGCCGCTCGGTGCTGACGGCACAGTCGGGGTTGATGACCTGCGACATCGGGGACCTTCTCCATGGTCTGAGAGATTCCGCGGGGCCGGGGGCCGCGTGGTTGGTGATGCGAACGGTGCGAAGCAGAGAATCCGGATTGCGCGTGGCGGACAAGCCGCGTCACACGCGGTGGATCAGGCTGCGGCCGAACCGAGCTCGCCGACGTAGGCGTCCAGCCGCTCCAGCGTCTGGCGGGCGCCTTCCACGGCGTGGTAGTTCTCGGACACGAAGTCCCGCTGCGCCCTGCTGTTGAACAGCGTGCGGAGGATGATTTCCGTTCCGCCGCCGCGGTCCGCGAAGGTCACGGTCCCCTCGAACGCGTCCGGATCGTTCTGGCGCCCGCCCTGGCGGTAGGTGATCCGCTCGAGCGGCACGATCTCCCGCCACTGGATCCAGTTGGGATACGTGGTGCCGTCCGGCCCGTGCATCATAAAATCCCACACGCCGCCCGGCCGGAACTCGAACGCGGCCGTCGTGAGGGTGAACCCCCGCGGCCCGAACCAGCGCCCCAGGTGCCGCGCCTCCGTCCACGCGCGGAACACGAGGTGCCGGGGGCCGCCGATCACCCGCGTGGTCACGATCTCCCGGTCCCGCTCGCTCTCGATCCCGTCACCCGTCCGCATCGCCGCCTTTCGTCTGTTGAAGTTCCCGGACGTACTCCTCCAGCCGGTCAAAGCTCTCGCTCCAGAACCGCGCAAAACCGCCGGTCCACTCGTGCACCTCGCGCAGCCCGTGCGCGTCGAGGGCGTAGTACCGCTGCCGGCCCTGCTCGCGCACCCGCACCAGCCCCACCTCGCGCAGCACGCGCAGGTGCTTGGAGGTGGGAGATGCCGCGAGCGCCAGCGTGTCGGCGATCTCGGTGGCCGCCCGCTCCCCCGTCAGAAGAAGCGCGAGAATCCGGCGCCGCTGCGGCTCTGCGATCGCGTTGAACACATCCGAGTTCGTCGTTGCTCGCGCCATGGGCGGATATTATTTCCGATATAGGAAAACGTCAAGAAGTGATGGCGGATCACCCGTGGTCGCCGGGAAAGCGGGTCGCCGGGTCCGTCTACCAGAGACGCCGGCATCTCCGCCGGCCAGCAGACATTTCCGCAGCACAGAACCGCGGAGGGACGTCCATGAACTACGTCACCGTGTCAGGCACTGCATCCCACGTGAACCGCTCGGGGGAAATCACGGAGTTCCGCGTGGGCCGGAAATCCATCAGATCATGAACGTTCCGCAGCTTGGGAATGGAGATATTGTGTCGGTCGTTGGATACGATCGTGGGGCTCCCCGCCGTCGCGCGGCGGCTGCAGTTGCTTGGCGGGAGGGGCGCAAACACGCACTCACTTCGCGAGCCTGTGTGACCCGCATGAACCCCGGAATGAACGAAGGCCCCGCATCGCGGAACGATGCAGGGCCTTTGCGGATCTGGGGAATCGCTGGATCGAGCCGGCGAACTCCTGCATCCGTCTGGACGCCGGTCCGATTCAAGCCGTCACGAACGGTTCGGCGTGCGTTCCGATTGAGCTACTTGAAGAAGTTCACGAACCCGGTGATGACCAGCGCGTTGGTGAAGTCGATGAAGAACGCGCCCACCATGGGCACCACCAGAAAGGCCCGCGGCGCGGGGCCGTACTTCTCCACGATCGCGCGCATGTTGGCCATGGCGTTGGCCGTGGTCCCCAGCATGAATCCCACGAACCCGCCGCTCATGACCGCCGACTCGTAGTCGCGCCCCATCAGCGGAAAGACGGGCCACATGCAGATCACCGCGATCAGCAGCACCTGCGCGGCCAGAATCACCAGCATGGGCCCCGCCAGGTTGGCCAGCTCCCACAGCTTCAGCGTCATCAGCGCCATGACGATGAACAGCGCCAGCGCCGCGTTCCCCACGTCGTCGATCACCCGCTGCGACACCCGGAACCAGCCGGTCACGTCGTCCAGGTTGCGAATGACGGCCGCCACCAGCATGGCGCCGATGTAGGACGGCAGCTTGAAGCTGGGCGAATCCATCCACGCGCTCACCCATCCGCCCACCCACATGGCCACCAGGATGAGCACCACGCTCTGCAGCAGCACGAACGATTCCTCGTCCTCGCCGGCCGGCGCCGTGGGCGGCGAATCGCCGAGCTGGGCCTCCACGATCTGCGCGGCCACGGGCGTGTCCATCTCCGTCCGGCCGCTCCGGGCCGTGCGCAGCCCGTTCCGTTCGATGAGTCGCGTGGCGATGGGCGCGCCCACCACCCCGCCCATCACGATCCCCACCATGGCCGAGGTGACCGCGATGGTGGTGGCGCCCGTCACGCCCTTCGCCTCGAACAGCGGCGCGAAGGCCAGCCCCGTGGCGGGGCCGCCGGTGAGCGTCACCGAGCCGGTGAGCACGCCGAACAGCGGATGCAGCCCCATGGCCGCGGCCAGCCCGGCGCCCAGCAGGTTCTGCACGACCGCGAACGCCGTGGCCAGGCCAAAGAAGAGCAGCACCTGCGGTCCGCCCACCTTGAGCAGGCGAAAGCTGGCCGCGAAGCCGATCGTGGTGAAGAAGGCCACCATCATGGGCGACTGCAGCGTGGTGTCGAACTCCAGCGGCGTCTGCCCCCGCGAGCGCAGCGTGGCGATGATCACCGCCACGATCAGCCCGCCGATGACGGGAGCGGGAATGTTGTACCGCGCCAGCGGCCGGACGACCTTGCGCACCCCGTAGCCCAGAAAAAGCACCACGCCCGCGAAGGCGACCGTCTGAATCAGGTCCAGCTTCATCTCGTCACCCCACCCGCAGCGAGAACGGCGTAAATCCGTCTGCCCGCCGGCGTAGCGATCGTGCCCGGCCCGCCTGGGCGGGGCCGCCACGAGCACTGCGCCGCCGGCAGCGCAATCACCTTCTACAGCACCCACAGCCATGACTATCGCCACGCGCGACCCACATGGCCGCGAAGCCCCAGGGATACCAGCAACTCAGTGGCCAGTTGTCCGCAGGCTCGAGCTATGGCCCCGAGTTAGCAGGGCGAATTAGCCTCTCTTGTACGCTAATTCGGAGTCCAACGCGCGGGTTATTATCGTGATTTCCTGAACTCTCGGTTTCTGCGGTACACTTGGCAAATCGCTGAGCGGGTTGGCCAAGGACAGCACGTGGGAGCCGGAGCCGCTGCCTACCCATCTTCCAGTTATCCACGGCCTACTTATCATCATGCGCGCGGTCGTCGGGGACCCGCGACGACATCATCTCTATAGACCTACATCGTTTCACCATCAGCTTGGCCTAGCGCGGTGGTGTTTGTTGCTCGCGCCGGCGCAGCCTCCGTAGATTTGTTGTTCTTCCGGTTGTGACTTGTCGCGGCCGACTACCGCGCGTGGTGACGTCCTGCTCGAACTGCACGGCTCCTTTCTAGGAGATTTCCCTCCCTAACGTAGTTCTTCGTTCAGCGTCTAGCGAGGGGTGCCCTTGCATTGGGTCCACAAATAGCTCACTCTGATTCGACCTCCCGTTCTGCACCTGTGAGTTGACCGGTACGGTACCGGCTCAGAATTGGCGGGGTTGCTTCTCTAACAAGCTCGTCAGAGAACCGACTTGTTAACGACTGGAGGAACGCCGCATTTTCGATCATAGATGTGAGATGGAGCTAGGGGTGTGTCCCGGGCGGGGTGGATGCGAATCCAGATCGTCCCGGTTCTCTGTCTTGTGAGGATAAGTGACAACGGACTATCTCTGTGGGACCGCTGCCGACGAGTGCACCAATCAGGACATTCGCAGTTCTTCGATAATAATCTCACCAAATGCGGCAGCACTCTCGGCAGATGAACACAGTGGCGATATCCGAAAGCGATAAACATCGCGGTTGCATTGACGGACAGCTAAATCCGGCGGGTGTTGCTAAGGTGCCTTCTCGCAGGTTATCCGCAGGTATCCTAGCGGCTACATTCTGCAGAGCGATTTAGCGACCGATCCTCGTTCCCCTAAATAGTGTGAGCCCATGCACCGAGCGCCGAGTGCAAGCCGCCGCTTGGGCGAGTACCTCGTTCAAGAGAAGAAGGCGCACGACCTATCGCGCAATCCCGCGTTCGCCAGCTTCCAATTCCTGGGTTGCCGCATGTCGTCGGCCGTCCTGGAACTGATAGCGCTATGCGACGCAGACGGATTGTCGGAGGGTGATATACTTCGCCTGAGCGACGATTTCTTTGAACTTGTCCTGCGGCTACCGCACGACTTTGGCTTTAAGTTTCGTGGACGCCTTCCCAACGGGCTGCTGGGCTTCGTCTTCACTGATGGCTGCCCTGAGTACATGGCCCGCTTCATTGCGCGGCAGACACGTATATCGCACGCGGCGGAAACCGGTGGAGTATCGGTTGCGTGGTGCATTGATGCGTACAACAGACGGATCCATACACACGACAATCCGGTCTCTATAGTTCCCCCTGTGATAGTGGCTGCCCGGAATGTTTATCCCGGACTGGAATTCCTGCAATCACTGCTGAGCAGAGTGGCCAACGATTTCATTACGGGGCCACGGACAGAAGGTGATCATGCAACTGCGAGCGCGCGCAATGCCTTCAGCTCTCTTCTTGATTTACGGAACGAGGAATTGGCCGAAGCCGTCACGGAGGCAAAAACGGAGGTCAGTGGCCCGGAGCGAGGTAAGGTCCACATTCTCTTCTTGGCCGCCAACTCTGTCGATGCGCCGTTGGATTTAGAGCGGGAATTAAGCCAGATACAATCCAACCTTCGGCTGGCCAAGGAACGTGATCGATTGAAGCTTACACCAGTTATGGCAGCAACCATCGACGACATGATGCAGGCGATGCTGGATACACCGCCTACGATCGTTCATTTCTCCGGGCATGGCTTGGCTGAAGGCGTAGTGTTGCGGGACGCCGCTGGTAATCCGCATCTGGTCGCCGGCAAAGCACTCGCTACCCTGTTTGCGCTGTTTCAAGAAACGGTAAGCTGTGTGGTCTTGAACGCGTGCTGGTCCGAACCCCAGGCACGTGCCATCCGTGAATACATTCCGCACGTGATCGGCACTCGTGCCAAGATTCCCGACAAGGCAGCGGTGGCGTTTTCTACTGGCTTCTACAGGGCAATCGGAGCCGGAAAAGACGTGCTATTCGCGTATCGCATGGGATTGGCACGCATCCAGGCAGAGGGTGAAGACATAGGTGATCTCGTCGTCCTGCTTTGACACAGAGGTCCCACCCTCCATTCTTTAAGAAGCGATTCACCAGCCGGGAGCGGTTAACAGCGCCTGCATAAGTTGGCGTGCGGTGGCAGATCCCGCTCGGAGTCAGGAAGTGTATTCCTGGCTCATGCTATGACCGGATGGACATATGGGATAAGGATGCCCTGCGGTAGCCGAGATGCCCTTCCATTCTCGAACGTACTGCGCGCGTAGCAATCTGCAAGTCAGGAGAGTGGGTTGGATAACAAGGAATTATGCTGATCTCGCTAGAGGAGTTAAGTATTCATGCTAGATGCGCTATTTACAACGATCTCAGCCATATGAATCCACGTTATCTAACGCCACAGCAGTATGAGCCTACTTTCCACGATGAAGAGGTACTCTACCACAAGAAAAATTTATTTCTCCTCTCCCTGTATTTCGATAAAATCATTATCTGCACCGACAACGTCTTGGCGTTCACCCGCTATCTTTCAAAAGATGTGGTCTGTTCCGTTGTCGCATCTCCTTGGTTCAGAGACTTGGTTGAACAGGGTATCATTGTATTAGCCGGTTGGGGATCCTCGTTCAACACTGACATGATGCGTAACCAGGCCGAGTATTCTTCTATTTACCGGCCCGATCTGAAAGAGAAGTGGTATGTTGACCATCTGTTGTCGCTATCACGAATAGCGGGTTGGGTGGTGCGCGAACCCAGCATGGGTGAGCATGAGCACATCGGCTATCTGCGTCCTCTGGTCCTGCGCTCTGAAGGGCCCTTTGAGGTCGATGAAATCAGTTCTCTGACTGACCTGATCGATCGAACCCAAGATTCCGTGGGTTATGTTGGGACGATGGAACTCTTCCCTTTCATAGACAAACTGCACAACCCAGAGAAAGCTGACTCGTTTTTTCACAGTTATTACGTAAGCTGGCACCAGTATTGTGCACAGCACTATGCCCCGATGATTCCTATCCACACAAGTCGGATTCGCCTTCCGTTGACTACGCTGTCACTTGCTTTCAACCAGCAGACGACAGTAACTACCCTGTACTCTCCGGATCTATTCCAACGTTTCCTGCTGCGGCGCTTCGGGCCGAAAATGCTTAGCAAGATCCTTGCTGTAGAGGTGAAGCAATTGACACAGATTCGCAACGGCGATTGGGGCCGCTTCAAAGAGCGTTATCATGAATACATAGCAGCCGCATCCAGCGTCTGCTGGGTCGCACTCCACCCTCAAGCACACGAGTTACTCACGAATAATCAAGTCATGGATGAGTTGATTACCGAGATCTTCAAATCGGCAGCGAAAGACACCGACATCTCTGCACTCGGCGGCGTGTTGGACGCCGTGCTAAGCATTTTGGGCGGCGTCGCCGTGTTCGGCCCAGTTTTCCAAGTTTTCAAAGAGCAGATTAATTCTAGGGCAGGCATCGTCGCAAACGCTATTGTGCACCGTGAACTGGAGCCCTTTCTGAAGAAGCTACACTCCGTACTAGACAAGCCTCGCGGAGACTTGCTCATACCGTCAACTGCGTGACATACTCCACCTCGACAAACATTGAGTCTGGGTTGCTGAAAAACTTCGGTTCTGACGGATAGAATAACTTCTTGAAGTATATTTCCGCACTGGAGGGACAACTGCTGCCTGCCTGGTTCAGCAGGCACTCTATATTTCTCCAGATATACTCCTGTTCAAGTTCGTTAAACGGGAAGTGCATGTATTGTGTCCACGTTTCATTCACATGAGTCTTGAACGGGTACGCTCGATGGAGGCTGTGGACTTTTCTTCCAAAGAAATTATCATAACACACTGGATTCTCATCGTCGTTCATTTTTTTTGCCGAATTGATTAGGTCTGCCCACATCGTACAATCTCGTGGCTGGAAGAAAAAGCTCTCAAGATCGAAATCTTTTATCACGATCATCGCGCCGGATGTGAGTCGTTGAGCGATGTCTTCGACCACGGCGTATGGATTTGAGAAGTAACCGATGCTGTTGAATATGATCACGACGTCATAATCACTGATACGAGGAACAAAGTCCTCGAACGATGATTGCTCTAGCCTCCAGTTCTTGTTTGGTAATACGGAAAGCCGCTGATGGGCAGCATCCAGAGAGACAGGATCTCGATCTACACCGGTTACATGGCCTGCCGGCCCAACCAAGTCGAGCAGGTACGGGATGTAAAGACCGGGGCCGCAGCATAGGTCGAGAACTTTGGCACCGTTCTGGATTGGCAGTGAGGCGAGGCTGCGAATCCGGAAAGCGGACTTGGCAAGGAAATGGGTCGTCAACCACTTGGTTGATGCCATGTCAATTTTGTGATAGTTGCGCATGTAGGGTAATTCCTTGTTATCCAACGTAGCGGAGTGGGGCGCGGTGCAGCCACCGCGCTCTGGCTTTAGACTGAATCTAAGATCCCGCGACTCGAAAAGCCACAGTCCCGTTAATCGAACTACCCTGTGGTTCGGAATCGCCGCCGCGGGTGATGGGACTTGAGCACTCGTCGGTGCTGCTTGCCGGAGACATGCGTGTATACCTGTGTTGTAGAAATAGAGGTGTGGCCCAGCAGGTGCTGGATGTACCGGATGTCAACCCCGTCCTCCAGAAGGCAGGTTGCGACCGAATGTCGGATCATGTGAGGTGTGAGGTGGAGAGCGATTCCAGCGGCCTTGGCATGCTTGCGCAGAAGCATTCGGACCGCATGAGCAGACAAGCACTTCCCATTGCGGTTGAGAAAAAAGAAACCATGCGGCTCGGACCTCTGCATTGTGGAACGATACGCATTCAACGCGGAGAGTACCTCGGGATCGGAGACATGAATTAGCCTCTCCCGTCCACCTTTTCCCGCGATCCGAACTCGCCCTGTCCGAAGATCTACGTCATCCAGCTTGAGGCTACAAATCTCAGTGATGCGCCCGGCGGTCGCGAAGAGGAGTTCCAGCACAGCGATGTCCCGAACTAGCAGACGACCGCGCTCTGAACCTTCGGAGACGTCATTAATCTTGACGTGGTACAATGACTTGAAAAGACGCTTCAGGGTCGGGAGTGGGATCGTTCGTGGAAGGCGGCGGGGCTCACGGATCCGGATATCCATGTTGTGGAACGGGTTGATCTTGACAATCTCCTCGCGCTCCAAATAGCGGAACAGCGACTTCACGGTCGCAACTTTCCGTTTTACGCTCTTCGGCAGCATCGATGCGAAAAGATGCTGGATGAAATCCCGCAGCAACGGCTTGTCAACCGCCCCCATATCCTCTACTAGGCTACGGTCCGTCAAGAACCCCGCAAACTGTTTCAAGTCGCCTTCGTATGCCTTTAGCGTGCTCGGACTCAAGTTTTTCTCGAAACGGCAGTGGAACAGGAACCCTTTAGTTGCCTCTGATACAGTCATCACCCATGCGTCTCCTGTTGCGGTGAGCGCTTTGGCCGAGCGCGCGGTGCTACAGGAATCACGCACTGGGATGCCTATGTCAATGCTGATTATCCAGTGCGACTTGATTCCGTCAATTAGAGTTGTTGCGCGTCATGTTTCAGTTCATCTTTATGGTTGCTGCCGAGATCGGGACCGATCAAGGGCGGACTCTACGAGACGCAGTCCTGACCGGGTGTGCCGCAGGCGGGCTCTAAATGCGCTGAAAGGATCAGGGATCCGCCGCCCCCGCCTTGAGGGTAGCGGCTGGTACAGCATCTGGCGCAAGGCTGCGCCGTAAACGAGGATCACGCGTCCGACGAGCGCGCGCGTGCTGAACGAGTAGAAGCGGCGCCGCAGTTCAGAGACGCGACGCAATACGTATTAGGAACGTGAACGCGAGGAGATCCCGGATGGAATCCGTGGAGAGACCGACGGCGGATGCGCACTGCGGCGTTCGGGCGCCGGACCAAACTGCAGAGGAGGTAAACGAGGAGCCCATGCCTGAAACTTTGTGGACGGCGGTCCCGCTGCCGTCCACAAACCCGACCCATCGCGGGAGGTAAAAGCCGAAGGCCCTGCATCGAAGAACGATGCAGGGCCTTCGCTTACTACAGTCGGGACGGCCGGATTTGAACCGGCGACCCCCTGAACCCCATTCAGGTGCGCTACCGGGCTGCGCCACGTCCCGAACTCCCGGCCTCGTGCGCGGCTGCCCGTTCACGAGACCGCAAACCTAACCGCCCTGGGTTCACCCGTCAACCCCGCGCGGGCACAATCTACAAAGAAGTCGCGCCGGGCTGCGCGGCGGGGGCGGCCGGCACCGTCGTCCGCAGCCAGTCGGCCAGCACGGCCTGCTGCGCGGGCGTGGCATCCTTCACCGCCCGCAGCACTAGGCGCGACGGCGGCACCGTCACCGCCGGCAGCCTCACCGTCACCAGTTCGTCGCGCCGGAACACGGTGAGATCCAGCGTGCTTCCCGGCGCCGCCTCCAGAACGCGCTGCTGCAGCGTGTCCGGCGAGGTGATGCGGAAGCCGTTCACCGCCACCAGCTCGTCCCCCGCGTTCACCCCCGCGCGCCAGCCGGCGCTCCCCGCCAGCACGTGGGCGACCACCAGGCGGCCGCCCTCCACCCGCAGCTGCATCCCCGTTTCCGGCTCGCGCGGAGGCGGCGGGGCGGGGAGGCCGGCCATCCCCGGGCCGGCGTACGGCTCCGCGCGCGACAGCATCACCCCCGTCGTGCGCAGCAGCCCGCCGAAGTCCAGTTCCCCCGTGCCGCGCAGCATCGGCACCAGCACCGGCGACAGGTCCGTTCCCGCCACCTCGGAAAGAACGGCCTGCACGGTGCCCTCCGGAAAGCCTACGTCCCGCGCGCCCCACCGCTCCCACAGCAGCCGCATCACGTCATCCAGCGAACGCGCGTTGCCGGTGTGTTCGCGGATGGCCATGTCCAGCAGCAGGGCCACCAGCGCGCCCTTCTGGTAGTAGGAGATGGTCGCGTTGGGCGAGTTGGCGTCCGGGCGGTAGAACTTGATCCACGTATCGAACGACGACTCTTCCAGCGGCTGCACCCCGCGCCCGGGCTGCTGCTGAAAGCGGGTGATCATCTCCGCCAGCTTGTCCAGGTAGCGCTGCGGGGTGATGAGTCCCGCGCGGCGCAGCACCAGGTCCGTGTAGTAGGTGGTAAATCCTTCCACCACCCACAGTTCGCGCGTGTACGCCTCGCGCGTGTAGTCGAACGGGCCCAGCACCTCCGGCCGCAGCCGCTTGCCGTTCCACGCGTGAAACAGCTCGTGGGCCACCAGCCCCAGCACGCTCTCGTACCCCATCCCCCGAAAGGAGAAGCGGTCCACCAGCAGCGCCGTGCTGTTGCGGTGCTCCAGCCCGCCCTGCCCGCTGGCCAGGTGCAGGATGAAGGTGAAGTGCGGGTACGGCAACCCGCCCCACAGGTCGCGCTCCGCCTGCACGATGCGCGTGGTATCCGCCACCAGCCGCGCGGGATCGTCGTTGCCGCGCCCCCACACGGCGTAGCGGTGGGGAACGCCGTCCACCTCCCACTCCAGCACCCGGTGCGTGCCGATCTCCAGCGGCGAATCCACCAATTCGTCGTAGTCCGCGGCGGTGAACACGTTCTCCCCCGCGGGCTCCATCGCCGTCGTAATCCGCCATCCCGCGGGCGGCTCGACGGCGATCTCCACCGGCTCGTCCGTCCGTCCTTCCAGGTACGCAAAGACGCTGGCGCCGTTGATGGCGGCATGCGTGGCGTCCACGTGGCTGGTGCGCACCGTCAGCTCGTCGGCGTTGACGACCCAGCGCGCACGCAGGACGCCGTCCGCGGGCGCGTCCACCTCCCACGAGCCGCGGTCCGCCTTGCGAACGGCCAGAGGCCGCCACGAACCGTCGGCGGCCTCCATGTGCATCACGTTGCGGGCAAACTCGCGCATCAGGTACGAGCCGGGCGTCCACGACGGCATCACCAGCCGCGACGGGCCGGTGACGCCCTCGGCCTCCAGCTCCACCCCCACCATGTGCGTGTGCGGCTCGGGAAAGCGCACACGGTAGCGGATCCGCGCCACGGTCAGCGGCGCCTGCGCCAGGCGACCGCCGCGGCCAGCCCGGCCAGGAAGCCCGCGCCGATGGCGAGCGCCGGCTTGCCCAGCGCGGCCCCGTCGGACCTGGCCTCACGCATCACGCTTCCGGCCATGAACACCACGTTGGCGGGTCGCTCGGCCAGGCGGCGCATCAGGTACGGGTACCAGCTGTCGCCAAAGGGAACGTAGACGCGGACGTTGTATCCCTCTTCCTGAAGGCGCGTCTGCAGGTCGCGCCGCACGCCGTACAGCATCTGGAACTCGAAGCTGTCCTTGCTGATGCCGCGCTCCCAGGTAAAGCGCCGCGCCGCGTCGATGATCTGCTCGTCGTGCGTGGCCAGGGCGGGATAGGTGCCGGCCTCCAGCAGCGTCTTCATCGACTCCACGTACACGCGGTCGGTATCGGCCTTGTCGGGAAAGGCGACCGTGTCCGGCTCCTGGTACGCACCCTTCACCAGGCGGATGCGCGAGCCCAGTGCGGTGAGGCGCGCTACGTCTTCCGGCGTGCGGCGCAGCATGGACTGCAGCACGGTGCCCACGTTGGTGAACCCGTCCGCCCACAGCCCTTCGACGAGGGCGACGGTGCGCTCGGTGTAGGCGCTGCTTTCCATGTCCAGGCGGACAAAGATCTCGCCCGGCGCCGATCCCAGCTCGGCGGCGCGGCTAAGGACGCGCTCGATGTTGGCGCGGCAGAACGCCTCGTCGATGTCCAGCCCCAGCTGCGTGGGCTTGATGGACAGGTTGGCGTTCAGCCCTTCGCGGGTGATGGCTTCCAGGATTTCGATGGCCATCCGCGCGGCCTCTTCCGCCTCGTCGCGGGTCGCCACCGATTCGCCCAGGAAGTCGAGGGAGACGCTGAGCCCCGCCTCGTTCAGGGCGCGGGCGGCGTCCAGGGCCTCGCGCAGCGTGTCGCCGGCCACGAAGCGCTGCGCAAAGCTGCGCGACAGCGGGGCGCGGGTGATGATGCGCTTGGCGGTGGGGCTTTCGCTCAGGCGGAGCAGGCCGGATTTGAGCATGGATTCAGTCGGCTTCGCGGTCCGTGTCGGGAACGGGCGGGAGGTGCTCGTCCGCGTCGGCTCGCTTGCGTTGTATGGTGTCGTCCAGGATGGCGCGCACGCGGGCCAGGGGCATGGCCTGCAGCAGCGCGCGGGCTTCGTCTTCCGTACCGCCGTGCACCAGGTCGTCCGTTTCCATGTGGCCCATGACGGCGGACCCGGTCTGCGCCCAGCGGATGAAGACCAGGTACCCCGCGACGGTCGTGTCCCCGTCGCCGGACGTGTCGGTTTCCAGCCCCACGGTGTACGGCTCGCCGTCCATTCCCTCAAAGGCGGCGGCGCGGCCGTAGATGGCCATGTAGCCGCCGAGGGTGCCCTCGTCGGCGTCCGGCGGGGGGACGGGGTTGAGACGGTCTTCGGCGCCAGCGTACTTCATGGGGGCGGAAAGTAAGGTGAGCCCCCGCGGCGCGCGAGGGTGGGACGGGGGCGGGAGGGGGCGGTGCACGGGTTGGACCACGGAGGGAGGGGAAGTGCGTGAGTGCGGGGTGCTGGGTGCGTGAGTGCGGATGGCGGGGTAGTGTCGTCGTGGACGGCGAAGCCTGGGGTGGGCGGCGGAGTGTGGCCCTCACCCCGCGTGCTGCGCACGACGACCCTCTCCCACGAACAGATGTGGGAGAGGGAGCACACACCAGTTTTGCGCGGGAATCCGTATGTTGTTGAAGCCCCGAACCGGACGCGCCAGCGGCCGATGTCGGGGCTTTGCGCTGTTCGAGCGGCGGATTCATCCGCTCAACAGAATCTGCTCACCCGCCGACCTTCGCTTCGCAGGCTGCACTCTCCGCCGCGCCCAACCCTCCCCCAGTCTTTTTTGGGGGAGGGTGGGTGAGTAATGCGAACCCGGGTGGGGGCCGCCATGGTGCCCGCCTCCACATCCGTTGCTCGCCCGCGCGCCGCATCCTACCTTCCGCCGCTCCTCGATCGCGATCCACCCCCATCCGGAAACGCCGATGCGCGCGGCCATCTTTCACGAAAACGGCGGCCCCGAGGTCGTCCGCATCGAGCAGGTGGCGCGGCCGGCGCCGGGACCCGGCCAGCTGCTCGTGGAAGTGCGCGCCGCCGCGCTCAACCACCTGGACCTGTGGGTGCGCCGCGGGATTCCCATCGAAACCACCATGCCCCACATCGGCGGCTCCGACTTCGCCGGCGTGGTGGTGGAGGTGGGCGAGGGCGTCGCCGCGGACCGCGTGGGCGAGCGCGTCGTGGTCAACCCCGGGCTGTGGTGCGGGCACTGCCGCGAGTGCGCGCGCGGGCAGGAAAGCATGTGCGAGCGCTACCGCATCGTCGGCGAACACACGGACGGCGGATTCACCGAGTTCGTCGCCGTGCACGCGGACCGCGCCTACCGCATCCCCGACGACTTCTCGTTCGAGGAGGCGGCCGCCCTCCCCGTCTCCTACATGACGGCGTGGCGCGCGCTGGTCAGCCGCGCGCGCCTGCGGCCGGGCGAGGACGTGCTGGTGATCGGCGCGTCGGGGGGCACCGCGCTGGCCGCCGTGCAGATCGCCCGGGTGATGGGCGCCCGCGTCTTTGCCGTCACCCAGGGCGCGGCCAACGTGCAGCGGGTGCGCGAACTGGGCGCGGACGTCGTCTATGACCGCGCCACCACGGACTGGAGCCGCGCCGTCCACGCGGACACGGGCAGGCGCGGCGTCGATGTCGTGGTGGAAAACGTCGGCGCGGCCACGTGGTCCGGCTCGCTGCGCGCCCTCACCCGCGGCGGGCGGCTCGTTACCTATGGCGCCACGGCGGGGCCCAAGGTGGAGCTGGACCTGCGCTCGGTGTTCTGGAAGCAGATCGAGGTGATCGGGACGACGATGGCGTCGCGCTCGGAGTTCGAAGACATGCTGCGCATCGTGTTCGCCGGCCGCATCCGTCCCGTCATCGACACGGTGATGCCGCTGGATCAGGCACGCGAGGCACACGGACGGCTGGAGGCGGGAGGCCAGTTCGGCAAGATCATCCTCGTCCCCTGATCGGTTTTCGGTCGATGGCGGAACCCGCCGACCCGGGTTGATGGACTGCCATCCGCCATGAATCTGCCGGAGCACGATGAGGCTGCCGCCACAGTCCGCGCAGGCGGACTTCGTGCGTTTCCAGCGGCGAATTCATTCGCTCCTGGACAGGCGGGCGCGGCGATGTCCGAGTGATGACTCGAGGCCGCGCCCGCAATCCGCGCAGGCGTACTTCGCGCCGTCCATGCCGCGGCTTCAGCCGCCCGTCATCGAACGATCCCCAAAACAGAAGCGCCGCTCCGGATGGGAGCGGCGCTTCGTGCAGTCGGGCCGGAGATCCGGTCACTCCTCAGACGCATCCGCGGTCTTGCGGACGTCGTTGGCGCGGGGACCCTTGGGGTCTTCCTGGATCTCGTACTCCACCCGGTCGCCGCGCTTCAATGACTTGAAGCCTTCCATCTGGATGGACGAGTGGTGCACGAACACGTCCTTCCCGCCATCATCTGGACGAATGAAGCCAAAGCCCTTGTCGTCCTTGAAGAACTCGACCACCCCAGTCTGTCGCGCCATGGTGCCTCCGCTACGACGGAATCCGCTCCTTCCCGGCGCGCCGCTCCGTCGGTCGTCGCCCCGGACTGATTACGCCGACCTTTCGTGCAAGAGGCGGGCCGTTCATCTGTTTACGGCACCCGCCCCGCGCCGGGCTGGCCGGGGGGCCCCCGTCAGCTGCAGAACCGCCACTTCCGGGCGGCAGAACAGGCGCACGGGAAGGTGCCCCGTGCCCACTCCGCGCGAGGTGTACACCTGCGTCCACGGGCGCCGGCGCACGCCCTGCTCGTACAGGTCGTCGAACTCCGCCGGGTTCAGCACGGCGCCGGAAAAGGGGAGCCGCACCTGTCCGCCGTGCGTGTGCCCGCTCACCACCAGGCTCACGGCATCCGCCACGCGCCGCGCCTTTTCCGCCTGATCGGGATCGTGCGCCAGCAGCAGGGTGAAGTCGCGCTCGGCCGGGGAGGGAAGCGCGTCCAGGCTGGGCGTGCCGTACGAGTAGTCGTCCACCCCGGCGATGCACAGCCGCGCGCGACCCACGCGGCGCGTCACCGACCGGTTGGTGAGGTCGCCCAGCCAGGGACGCCGCCCCACCTCTTCCCGCCATCGATCGATCCCGACGGTGTGGTCGTGGTTGCCGGGGACGGCCCACACCCCCAGGGGCGCGCGCAGCCCGGCGAGCGCGTCCAGCACCGGATCAAAGCTTTCCACCGCGTCGTCGGCGAAGTCGCCCGTCAGCGCGATCAGGTGCGGCTCCTCGCGCATGGCCAGCCGGCAGGCGCGCCGCACCAGCCACAGCGGCGTTCCTCCGCCCGCGTGCAGGTCCGTCAGCAGGGCGATGCGCAGCCCCTCCAGGTCCGGGTGCAGCCCGCGGATGTGAATGCGCGGCCGCGTCACCTGCAGCCAGAGCGCTTCAAGAAAGGGGTACGCGCCGATCGCGCCCGCCGCCGCGCCCAGCCTGATCCACCGTGCCGTGTCGTTCTGATTCATGATGCGCGGCAGGGGCAAGCGGCGGACCATCCCCGGAAGAAGATCATCACGCAGAGCAGCAGAGCAGCGGAGAACCGCTTTTCTCTGCTCCTCCGCTGCTCTGCGTGAGGCTGTTGTTGTCCGTTTCTGGATGGATCTGCGGAGAAAATCATGCTTGTCTGAGCGTGAATCTTGCCGCCGGGGCGTCGCGCGGACACATTCCCGCCGCGGCCGCACACCGGCCCCCGAATCACACGCGCATCCAATCCCGAGGAGATCATGGTGAACACCGCCGCGACCGCCGCGGAGGGGCTGGAGATGTTTTCCCGTCCTTCCGTCCGCACGCTGCTGGACGACGTCCGCGAAACGCTCCGCGTGAGCGACACCGGCGCGGTCGAACTGGTCAGTGCCGACGCCCTGCGCGCCACCGGCATCGACCAGCTGGTGCGCGCCGCCGTCTTCGGCGTGGACGAGGACACCCGCGACACCGCCCGCTGGCTGATTCTGCGGGCCGGGCACGCGGTGGGGATCGCCCCGGCGTCCATCCACGACCTGTACACGGCCCGCGGCCGCGGCGACGTGGCCGGCTTTACGGTTCCCGCCATCAACGTGCGCGCCGCCTCGTTCGACACCGGCCGCGCCCTGTTCCGCGCGGCGAAGGAACTGCGCGTGGGCGCGCTCATCTGCGAGATCGCGCGTTCGGAAATCGGCTACACCGACCAGCGTCCGGCGGAATACGTGAGCGTGATGATCGCCGCGGCCGTCAAGGAAGGGTGGAGCGGCCCGCTGTTCATCCAGGGCGACCACTTCCAGGTGAACGCCAAGAAGTACAAGGCTGATCCCGAGCCGGAACTGCAGGCCGTAAAGGACATCATCCGCGAGGGGATGCACGCCGGCTTCTACAACATCGACATCGACACCAGCACACTGGTCGACCTGGACAAGGACGGCCTGGACGCGCAGCAGGAGCTCAACTACCGCCTTTCCGCGGAGCTGACGGCGTACGTGCGCAAGCACGAGCCGGCGGGGATCACGGTGAGCATCGGCGGCGAAATCGGCGAGGTGGGTACGGAGAATTCCACCCCCGAGGAGCTGCGCGCGTACATGGACGGCTACAACCGCGAGCTTGCGCGCGTGGCGGAAACCGAGGGGCGCCCGGTGGCGGGGCTGAGCAAGATCAGCGTGCAGTCGGGCACCACGCACGGCGGCACCGTGCTGCCGGACGGGTCCATCCAGGACGTGGCGATCGACTTTGAGACGCTGCGCAACCTGTCGGAAATCGCGCGGCGCGAGTACGGGATGTCGGGCGCGGTGCAGCACGGGGCGTCCACGCTGCCGCAGACGGCGTTCGGCAACTTCCCCACGGTGGAGACGGCGGAAATCCACCTGGCCACCAACTTCCAGAATCTGCTGTACGACGCCATCCCCGACGAGCTCCGGGATCGCATGTACGAGCACACGCGCAAGAGCTTTCCGGAAGAGCGCAAGCCGTCGGATACGGAGGAGCAGTTCATCTACAAGGCCCGCAAGAAGGCGATCGGGGCCTTCAAGCGCGAGCTGTGGGACCTGCCCGAGGCCGACCGCGAGCGCATCCGCGCCGTGCTGTACGACCAGTTCACCTTCCTCTTCCGCCAGCTGCGGGTGGAGGGGACGATGGACGCGGTGGCCAAGCACGTGCCGCTCCCCGAAATCCACCGCACCTCCCCCGCCGACATGCGGATGAAGGCGGCCGAGGACGACTGGGATCTGTCGGACTGAGATTGCACTAAAGTCGAGAGAGCCCCGTACGGCAGCTGCCGTACGGGGCTCTCTCATTTCGCACCTTATTCGTTCCAGTTGACGGGTGCAGGTTCTGGAAATAGTATGTCTGGTAGCGTGCCTTTTGAACCTAAACGTGCGCGTTCCCGTGCTGGTGTGTGATGCAAGCCACCGACACCCCCGCCTTGGTGCACGTCCCAAACCGGTGAGGTACTCCGTGCAGATGCGATCCCGATCGGTTGTCGCCGTTGTACTCCTTGCCGTCTCAGGGGCGTGCGGAGACATACCCACTGCAAGCCTCTCCTTTCCAAACGGTACCGCGACAAACACATCTCGGACTCTCGGTGAACTCGGCAATCGGCCGAACGGGTGGCAGCACTCGAAGGCCGGTTCCGCGCCTTATACGTGCACGGTCGCTGCTGTAGATGAGCGTGGATCATTCCAGTCCCGGCACGCGACGACCCGGTTCGCTGCTGCCGAGCAGCATCCTGAGGGGGCGCGCCGTTCGTACTTGTACCGCGGATACTCAGGTACTGATCTGGTGCTGGTGGCTCGGTGTGTGATCCCGGCCACGGAGGCTGCGTCGCGTCGCATGGACCGTGCATTTCGGGTTACTCGCGGCGGCGAGGATCCGGGCAGCATCACGACCATGGGATGCGTGCCCACGGACAAAGGCTGCACCTTGGCCCCGGTTGTCGTTACCGCATGCGTGGGGGGCGCCACTTATCCTGCCTGTGACGACGGGGTCGAGGAAAACCATGACGTATGCTTCGACTTCGGCGGGTGCGGTGGCGGAGGCGGATGGAGTTGGAGCGGCGGGAGTTCGGGCGGGGGCGGAGGCGTAACGACCTCCAGCGACGGGGGCCCCGCCTGCCCGACCTGCAATCCACGACCGCCGACGGACCCGGAAGAAAAAGACATGGCGCGCCAACTCCAGACGGTGCTCTGCGCCGACGTGAGGGCAACGCTCCAGTCCATGTTGCCGTCCATGATTCGAGTATATACCATCGACGATGGCCGGTGGGGATCTTACGATTCCGAGACGGGAATTATCTATGTCTCCCGCTCAAAGCACTGGCTTTCAACCGGTCTGGATGAGGCGGAACTCGCCGATACTCTCGTGCACGAGATCGTCCACAAGCTGATGGGCCACTACAATGGTCAACCCCACAGCGACGCGCACGCTCAGGATTTCCGAGACAAGATGGCGAGTTGCGGATTCCCGCAGTGAACAGTAAGCCAGCGAGGGCGATATGACGAAAAGGTTCTTTGCACTGCCCTGCCTGCTGGGCTTGGGCTTCTGCGCCACGCTTTCTCCGCCGCATCGTCAACCATCGGGCAATGCGGTGGCGATCGCGGCCGCGGTGAACCACACGGTCGCGGTGTTGCGGGCGAGTGACGGCGTTCCCGCCGGCATCGTGCGCTACGACCCGCGAGTCGTGCAGAGCCGCCGTCTGCCGCCCGATGCTGGGGGTATCGTGTCGACCGTCTACGATCTGACGTTCGAGCGGAGCGCCGCTTCCGCCGCCGAACTTCGAACGCTGATGCGGGCAGAGGCCGGCAGCCTGGACAGTGCGCGCGTCTGCGCGTCAGAAAGCCTTCGCACCTGCACGCTGCGCGAGGCGGTCGCCGTGGTCGCGACGAGCGATCCCGTGGCGGCCGGCGATTCCGCGCAGGTGATCGTCAAGGCGATGTGGCTGGGGAATCTGGCCAGGCAGCCGGTGCAGGACGGCGTGTTCCTCGTCACCCTGCGCCAGCGCGACGGCCGGTGGGAAGCGGTCACCAGCCGCACACTCGTCATCTCCTGACCCGGAACGGCGCACCGGGCCCAGCCACACGGGTCGCAGAAGAAGCTCCGATCATCGCCTGTGGCGTGATCGGGGCTTCCGGTGGATCCCGGCTTCCGCTGTTCATCCCGCAATCGAAAAATCCTCCCCGCGTCGACGGGGAGGATCTTTGCGTGCGCGCGCTCCGGACGCGGGCTCAGTCGTGGTGCGGGCTCGCCTGCTGGGCGGGCGGCGCGGCCGCGGCCGGCGTGGCGGTTCTGGCGGGGATCACGGGAAAGATGAAGTTGAGCTCCACCTCTTCCCGGCCGCGCCGAACGCGCATCAGGTAGCGCGTTCCCGCCTCGCGCACGGGAAACAGCTGCCCGTCGCGCGCATCGCGGCCGTTGATGGTCAGAATGGTGTCGCCCACCTGGATGCCGGCGCGCTCGGCGTTGGAGCCCGGCACCACCGTGTGCACGTACGGATAGCCCGGCGTGTTGTTGGGCCCCATCCTGGCGCCCACCGCGAATCCGAAGCGGGGCGGAACCGGTTGCGCACGCCCGTTCGTCTGGGTGCGCGGAGCGCCGGGCTGCGCATGGGCCGCCACGGGAAGCGCCAGCGCGCCGGCCAGCCCCAGCAGGAGCGTGATCTGCCTCAAGAAATCCTCCCCTTGGTACTGTGGATGCGAGTGCGGCGCCGCGCCGCTACCGGCTGGCCGCCGCGGAGCGCCGCGCCAGCGCGATCTGCGCGCGTAGCGAGTCCAGCGGAGGCGCGCCGACGAACCGGCGGTCGTTCAGCAGGTACGTGGGCGTGCCGGTCACCTTGAGTTCCCGCGCCGCAACGGTGTCGCGCGCCAGGCGCGTGTCGGCGGCGGGGGCGGAGATACACCGCCCGAACCGCGCGAGGTCCGGAACGCCCGCCCGCCGGGCATACGCGTCCCAGCCGGTGGTGCCGATGGAGTCCTGCGCGGCGAACAGCGCGTCGTGGTACGCCTCGAAGCGGCCCTGCGCGGCGGCGCAGTCGCTGGCGCGGGCCGCGGGAACGGCGTGCGCGTGCCGCTCCAGCGGCGCATGCCGGTAGACGACTTCCACGTCCCGGCTTTCCGAGCGGATTGTCTTCAGATGTTCTGCCAGCACCCGGCAGGCCGGGCACTGGAAGTCGGAAAACAGGACGACGCGCACGGGCGCCCGCTCCGGTCCCATCCGCTGGCCTTCCTCGCCAAAGGCGCGCCACGCGGAAATGCGGGTGAACGGAATGGCGGCCGCCGGCGCGGGCGGAAACAGCTCCTTGCGGACGACCAGCGCGGTCACCACGATGGCGCAGATCGTAAGGACGGCGTTGGCCGCGGACGAAACCCAGGAAAATCTGGCCATGAAAAAGCGGGAGGTGGGCGGGATCCCGGAATGGTCCGGTCCCCAGCCGGACGGCGCTGGGGACCGGCGGAACTCCTTGCTACGCGGCGTCCACGCACTCCACTTCAAGGATCGTCGCCTTGCCGCCGCTGCAGGTATAGGTGACGCTGCCCCAGTCGTCGTGCCCCTTGCCCGAGCAGAAGCCCGCGGCAAAGCCGGTGGCGTTGTCTTCGCACCCGTCAACCGGCACGGGGGTGGCGCCGGCGGTGCTCAGGTCGGCGGCGCCCAGGATCGTGACCAGGGCCAGGGCGGCGGTGCGGAAACGCTTGACGTTCATGGTGCATCCTCCGTGGGTGTTTTGGAACGGAAGGACATCAGATGGACAACCCATCCGGACCGGAGTATAATTCGGCGGTTCCGGCTGTCAATGCTTTTGTTGTCCGGATAAGTTAGGTCCGCCGAATCCGCTCCTTCCCGCCCCGCCCGTCTTCTCCCCCTCATCCCACGTCCCGCCGATGTGGATTCACGCCCGCCCCGCCGCGCTTCTCCTCACGATGCTGGCCGTGCTTGCCGCGGCCGCGCTCGCCGCGCCGTGCGCCGCCCAGGGACGGATTTCAGGGCGGGTTCTGGACCGGCGGGAGGGCGCCCCCGTGGTCGCCGCGACGGTGCGGGCGGTGGCCGGGCGCGATACGGTGTTCGCCACCAGCGACGTGCAGGGGCGGTACTCCATCGCCATCCCCGCGGGGGACGGCGCGGTCACCGTGCGCGCGGAGCGGCTCGGCTATCTCGCTCTCAGCGCCGTGATCTCGCGGGACGAGGCGGCGGGCGGGGTGGTGTGGCGCGACCTCCGCCTCACCGCCGAAGCCGTGGCGCTGGAGGGCATCACCGTCCGCCAGCCCCGCCTGGAGCGCCAGGCCGTGCCGCCCCGCGCGCCGGGAGGCAACGACGAAACGCGGGAGTCGTGGCTGGACACCCACTTCGCGCTGGATCCGGGGGACCTGGCCGCGCTGGCCGGGCAGGAGCCGGGCGTGCAGATGACGGACGGCGGAGTTTCCTTCTTTGCGCAGGACCCGTCGCAGACGCGCACCACGCTGGACGGCGCGCGGTTCGGGGCATCCACCCTGCCGCAGGAAGCCGTCGGCACCACCTCCATCACGGGAAGCACCTACGATCCGGCGCGCGGTCAGTTCAGCGGCGGGCTGGTGGCGGCCACGACGCTCAGCGGCAGCAACCTGCCGGGCGCCGCGTTCCGCACCCGGTGGAGCCCGCCGGGGCTGCAGTGGCGCGCGGCGGACGGCCTGTCGCGGGGGACGTCGCTGGCCTACGCGGACGCGGGGGGCGGCGGTCCGGTCGTTCCCGGCCGGCTGTACTGGTTTGCTGCGGCCAGCGCCGCACGGCGCGCCACGCCGGTCGTGGGGCTGGAGAACGCGGGCGCCGGCGTGCTGGCCGGCCTGGGCGTGAACGCCGATTCCGCCGCGCGCTTCCTGGGCCTGCTGCGCGACGCGGGGCTCGGCGGCGGTGGCGCGGGGACGGGGGAAAGCGAGTCGCTGAGCGGAATTCTGCGCCTGGACGCGGACCTGTCGCCCGCGCATGAGCTGATGGTGCGGGCGGATGCGCGGACGCTTCGCATCGGCGGGCTGGGTGCGTCGCCGCTGGCCGCGCTTTCCAGCGGCGGCCGAGCGCGGGACGAGGGCGGAGGGATCTTTGCCCGCCTCGCCTCGCGGGCCGGACGGGTGGAAAACGAGTTCACCGCGTCGTGGAGCGATGCGCGGCGCGGACTGTACCCCGGCGCGGGCGGGCCGGGCGGCACGGTCGGCGTCGCGGGCGCGGACGGGAGCGCGACGCTGGCTTTTGGCGGGGTGCTGGGCGAGACGCGCGCCCGCTCGTCGCTGCTGGAAGTGGCGGACGCGGCCACCGTGGAGGCCGGCGGGGGCCACGAGCCGCGCGCGGGCTTTCTGTTCGCCGCCGAGCGCGCGCGGGTCGCCGGTTCCGCCAACCCGTTCGGCACCTTTGCCTTCGAGACGCTGGACGACTTCCGTGCGCGGACGCCGTCCGGCTTTTTCCGCACCCTCGGGGAGACCGGCGGCCGCGCGCAATCCACCCACGCCGCCGTGTACGCGGGGGACGTGTGGCGCCGGGGCCGGCTGGGACTGACGGTGGGCGCGCGGGCGGAGGCGCGATGGTACGCGGCGGCGGACGGCGTCCCCGCGCCGGAAACGCTTCCAGCGGGCGTGCGGCCCGGGCGCGTTCCGTCCGAGGCGGGGGTGAGCCCGCGGCTGGGGTGGTCGTACTTTGGCGATGGATGGGAGCTGTACGGCGGGGCGGGGGAGTTCCGCGGCGTGCTGCCGCTGGAGTCCGTGGCGCAGGCGGCGGGGGAGGACGGCGCCGGGGGCGAGCGGTCGCTGGTGTGCGTGGGCCCCGAGGCGCCCACGCCCGACTGGGCCGCGTACGCGGATGCGCCGGAGGCCATCCCCACCACCTGCCGCGGCAGCAACCCGGTGTTCGGCGCGCGCACCCCCACGCTCACCTATTTCGACCGCGGGGTGGCGGCGCCGCGCAGCTGGCGCGGTTCCGTGGGCGGGCGCATCCCCCTTCCGCTGCAGACGCGCCTGACCTTTGACGTCCTGTACGCGCGCGGCACCCGCCAGCCCGTGGCGCGCGACCGCAACCTGGACCTCGCGGCGGACTTCGTCCTGGCGGACGAGGGCGGGCGCCCGGTGTATGCGCCGCTGGACGCCATCGATCCCGGCACCGGCGGAGTGGCGCCGGGCGCGGGCCGCCTGCTGCCTGAGTGGGGAACGGTGCGGGAGATCGCGTCGGACGGGCGCTCGTCGGTGGTGCAGGCGCGGGCGGACTTCGCGCTGTTCGCCGGCGCGTCGCTGCGGGCGCGCATGCCGCGGCTGTCGGGCTCGTACGTGTTCACCCGCGCGCGGGGCGAGGCGGGCGCGCTGCCCTCGCTGCTGGGCGGGAGCGCGTACGCGGTGGACCCCGGCGTGCTCACCCGCGGCCCCGGCGACCTGGAGCGCCTTCACGCGGTGCAGCTTCGCCTGATCTACTCGCCCGTACGCCAGTTGAGGCTGGGACTGCTGGGCCAGATGGCGTCCGGCGCGCCCTTCACCCCGCGCGTGGCGGGAGACGTGAATGGCGACGGGACCGCCAACGATCCCGCCTTCGTGTTTGATCCCGCCCGCGCCGCGGACCCGGCCGTCGCCGAGGAGATGGCGCGGCTGCTGGACCGCGCCCCGGAGCGGGTGCGCGAGTGCCTGCGCGCGCAGCTGGGGCGGGTGGCGGGATACAACAGCTGCCGGTCGGGGTGGACGTCCAGCCTGGACCTGCGGGCGGAGATGCAGTTCTGGCGCTCCGGCGTGTCCCGTCGCGGGCGGCTGATCCTGTCCACATCCAACTTTCTGAGCGTGGTGGACCGCGCGCTGCACGGCGGCGACGCACGCGGCTGGGGCGACCCGCCGCGGGTGGATCCCGTGCTGCTGCGGGTGCGCGGCTTCGATCCGGCCGCTTCTGCCTTCGACTACGAGGTGAACTCCGCCTTTGGCACGCGGCGCGCGGCGGGGCTGCGGCGTCCGTTCGCGCTCACCCTGGAGGGGCGCATCACAGTGGGCAGCGACCCCGCGGTGCAGTCGCTGCAGCGGCTGGTGAACCGGTCGATGGGGGCGGGGCGTTCGCTGGACGAGATCCGCCAGGGGCTGGGACAACGCGTCCCCAACCTTGCCGCGCAGGTGATGTCGGTGGATTCGGCGGGGGCGCTGGCGTTGACCGTGGAGCAGCGCGAGCGGCTGGTGACGCGGGCGGACTCGCTGGGCGGCACGCTGGCGCCGCTGGCCGACTCGCTGGCGCTGGCGCTGCACGCGCTGGAGTCGCGGCGCGGCAGTCCGCAGTCCGCCCAGCGCAACGTGCAGTCCTTGCTCCGCGCCATCCGCGCCGCGCTCGCGGCCGAGCTGGAGGCGATCCGCGCGATTCTGACCGAGGAGCAGTGGCAGCGGCTTCCGGCGGCGATCCGCGAGCCCGACCAGCAGGTACTCCCCCAGAACCAGCTCGCCGCCCCCATCTCCGTCGGCGGCTGAGCGGCGCGCCACCCCGCCGCGTTCCCCGGCAGACGCAACGGACGACGACAAGCAGGAGCGCTCTTGGCCCGTCCGCGTGCATGGGACGGTGAGCGGCCGGCGGATGATCTGCTCAACGGAATCCGCTCACGCCCGGAACTGTCCCATGCTCGCGGAGCCCTGCGCCCGACCCACCCTCCCCCAGTCTGTTTTGGGGGAGGGTGGGCCGGTGGTGCCGGCCCGGGTGGGGGCCGCCGGTGAACTCCGCACTCCCGCTCTTCCACACTTTCGTACTTCCGTACTTCCGTACTTTCGCACTCCCGTCCCTCGCACTCACGCACTCACGCACCCAGCACTCACGCACTTCTCTTGACCTCCCGCCCGCCCGGGTCCACAATCCACGCATCCGTTTCCCGCTCCCCGCGACCCGGGCTCCCGTGACCGCTGGCACGCCGCATTCCCGCCGTTCCCGCATCCCCCTGTGCGGGTGAAGCCGCGCTTTTCGTCCGAGCGGCTCCCCGAGCCGCGCCGCATCCTGTCGTGGGTGTACCTGGCGCGCGTCTGCCTGGGAATCGCCATCTTCCTGGCCGCCGCGCTTTCGTGGAAGGCCGCGCCGGCCAACACCACCCTGGCCGCCACGCTCCTGCTGATCGCCGCGGGAACGGTGTCCGTCGGCTCGTTCTGGTGGACGCACGTGCTCGGCCGCGCTCCGGGGCGCAACTACCTGTACTGGCAGATCGTCTTCGACGTGCTGATGGTGGCCGTCGTGGTGCATCTGACCGGCGGCAAGGAAAGCGACTTCGCCCCGCTCTTCGTCCTGGTCATCGTTTCGGCGGCCATCCTGCTGCCGTTCGTGGGCGGGATACTGATCGGCATCCTGGTCAGCCTGCTGTACTTTGCCGACATCGTGTGGAGCACGCACGCGGTGGATGGAAGCGTCCTTCTCCAACTCGCGCTCTTCACCGTGGTCGCCCTGGCCACCGGGTACCTGGGAGACCGGCTGCGGCGCACGGGCGCGGTGCTGGGCGAGGTGGAAACGGAGCTGCGCCTGCTGCGGCTGGACACGGACGACGTCCTGGCCGGCATCGCCACCGGGCTGCTGACGGTGAACGGCGACGGGCGGCTGGCCTTCATCAATCCGGCCGCGGCGGACCTGCTCAAGGTGCACGCCTCCGACTGGCTGGGGCGCGAGTTTCTGGAAAAGCTGGATGCCGTGGCGCCCGGGCTGGGCGAGGTCATTCTGCGGTCGATGAACTCGCGCACCCCCATCCGCCGCTTCGAGACGGAAGAAACGGCGGCGGGGATGGTGTTCGGCGTCAGCACCACGCTGATCCAGCGGGAAGAAGGCGCGCGCCCCTCGGTGACCGCCATCTTTCAGGACATCACCGAGCGCAAGCGGATGGATGAACTGCGCCGCCGCGCCGAGCGGCTGGAGGCGGTGGCCGAGCTGTCGGCGTCCTTGGCGCACGAGATCAAGAACCCGCTGGCCTCCATCCGCAGCGCCACCGAGCAGCTGGCGATGGACGGCATCGATCCGGAAGACCGGCAGGTGCTGGGCACGCTGGTGGTGCGCGAGTCGGACCGGCTCAGCCGTCTGCTGACGGAGTTCATCGACTTTGCCCGCGTGCGCATGCGGGCGGCGGTGCGGCTGGACGCCCCCCGCATCGTGCGCGAGGCGGTGGACGTTGTGCGCGCCCATCCGCAGGCCGCGGACGTGCAGGTGATCGTTCAGGTGGCCCCGGATGCCGCCCAGTCCGCCGTCACGGGAGATGGCGACCTGCTGCACCGCGCCGTGCTGAACCTGGTGCTGAACGGCGTGCAGTGGGCCGGCGCCGGCCGGCGGGTGCTGGTGGAGATGGACGCGCTGGAATCAGACCTGCTTTCCCCGGGGCGGGGAAGCGAGCCGGTCATCCGCCTGCAGGTGACGGACACGGGGCCGGGGGTGCCGGAGGGGGAAAGCGACCATGTGTTCGATCCCTTCTTTTCCCTCCGTCCGGGCGGTTCCGGGCTGGGGCTGGCGCTGGTTCAGCGCGCGGCGGACGCGCACGGCGGCGCGGTGTTCGTCGACCAGCCGCGGGGCGACGGGTGGGGCGCCACCTTTGTCCTCTACCTTCCGCAGACGGGGTCGCGCTCCGCGTCCACCGAGCCGGAGGCGGAGCCGGTGGAAAGCGACGGCCCGACCCCTGCGGGTCCCCGCGATCCGGACGCATGACGACGCGAAAGGCGCCCCGCCGCGGCGCATCATCATCACTCATCCAGAAGGTCGGGCCGTGAGCGAGCCGAAAATCCTGATCGTCGACGACGAAACCGCCATTCTCGACACCCTGCGCATCCTGTTGAAGCGCGAAGGCTTTCAGGTGGAAACGGCTGTCGGGGGCCAGGCGGGGATCGACCGCATCGCGGACGTGCGCCCCGACGTGGTGCTGAGCGACGTGCGCATGCCGGGCAAGGGCGGGCTGGAGCTGCTGATGGCGGCCAAGGAGATGGACCCCTCCCTTCCCGTCATCCTGATGACCGCGCAGGCCTCGCTGCAGACGGCCATGCGCGCGGTGAACGAGGGCGCCTTCTACTACATCCAGAAGCCCTTCGCCAACGACGAACTGATCGCCATCGTGCGGCGCGCGGCGGAAAGCCGGCAGCTGAAGCGCGAAAACCAGGCGCTCAAGACGGAAATCCGCCGCCGCGACCGCAGCGATACCTCGCGCCCCATCGGGCGGAGCAAGAGCTTTCTGGACGTGCTCAAGACGGCGGACACGGTGGCGCCCAGCGACAGCACCGTGCTCATCACCGGCGAGTCGGGGACGGGCAAGGAGGTGCTGGCCAAGCACATCCACACCATTTCGCAGCGCGGCGACGGCCCGTTCGTCTCCATCAACTGCGGCGCCCTGCCCGAGAACCTGCTGGAAAGCGAGCTGTTCGGCCACGTGCGCGGCTCGTTCACCGGCGCCGTGCGCGACAAGCAGGGGATGTTCGTGGCGGCAAAGGGCGGCAGCTTCTTTCTGGACGAGGTGGGCGAGATGTCGCCCGCGCTGCAGGTGAAGCTGCTGCGCGCGCTGCAGGAGCGGGAGGTCATCCCCGTGGGCGCGACGGAGTCCATACCGATCGACGTGCGGATCATGGCGGCCACCAACCGCGACCTGGACGAGGAGATCCGCCGCGGCAGCTTTCGCAGCGACCTGTTCTACCGTCTGAACGTCATCACCCTGCAGCTGCCGCCCCTGCGCGAGCGCCAGGACGACATCCCGCTGCTGATCGACTACTTCCTCGGCCGCTTCACCAACAGCCGCGGCCGCCCGCCGCTGCGCGTGGCCGCGGACGCGCTGGCGAGCATGCAGACGTACGACTGGCCGGGCAACGTGCGCGAGTTGGAGAACGCGCTGGAGCGCGCCGCCGTGCTGACCGGGGGGGGGGAGGAGATCGCCCTTTCCACCCTGCCGCCGCGCATTACCCAGCGCACCGCGCAGCCGCTGGTGTCGGCCAGCCTGCCGCCCAACCCCACGCTGGAGATCGTGGAGCGGGCGTACATCCACTGGGTGCTGTTTTCGGAGAGCGGCAACAAGACCCGCGCGGCCGAGGTGCTGGGCATCGACCCGTCGACGCTGTACCGGAAGCTGCAGCGGTACGGGATGGAAGGATAGGGGAAGTGCGTGAGTGCGGGGTGCGGGGTGCGAGGGAAGGGAAGTGCGAGGGTACGAGAGTACGAAAGTAGAACAGCGAAAGCGCTCTGCTGAGGGATGATGCGCGGCTGTGGCGGCAGATGCGGGGGAGCTTCCGCCACGCCGATGCGTTTCGACACGTGAGAAAGTCCGCCGTCGCAGTCCGCGAAGGCGGACTTCGTGCTTTTCCAGCGGCGAATTCATTCGCTCCTGGACGGGCGGCCGCGCGAAACTTGCCGACCCTGCCCGGCCTCGCGGACCCGCCACACCTCGCGGAGGCGCCACGCCTCGTGGACGTGCCTGACCTCGCGGAGGCGCCACGCCTCGCGGATCCGCCTGACCTCGCGGACGCCCCACGCCTCGCGGACCCGCCTGACCTCGCGGACGTGCCGGACGCGCCGGGCTTGCCGGACTACACAAGGGCGTCCCCCACAGTCCGCGCAGGCGGACTTCGCGCCGTTGTTGCCGCGACTTCAGTCGCCCCAGCGCGCCTGGCTTTCCGTCCATGATGCGTACCCGGCCGCGCGGTTCCCGCCACGGACGGAACTTTCGGTTTTTTGCCGCTTTTCGCCTTTGCGGACTGCGGTTTGCATCAGGGGAACGTTGATCCTGGCCTCCGCGATTTTTGCGGAATCTGCACTATTCCTCCGGCCCTGAATCCGTGGCGCGCACCCGCAATCCGCCTCCCGTGCACCTGATCCCCGCGGGCGCGGTGGATGTGGAACTGCTGCACACACTTGGGGCGGATCTGGAGGCGCGCGCCGGCCTGCAATGGTGCATCGGCGACCCGCTGCCACTGCTGCTGGATTGGCAACAGGATGGCGGAATGTACGCGTCCTCCGCCCTGCTGGATGCGCTCATCGCCAGCGGCGGCGCCAGGGGAAGGAGCCGCAGGCGGCAGTGGCGGCTGGCAATAGCCGATGCCGCCCTTTGCGCGCCGGAGGTGGGTCTCGTCTTTGGCGAGGCGGAGGTGGGCGGCTGCTGCGCCGCCATCGGGCTGGAGCCGCTGCGCCAGGGATCGGGAGCAGATCCTGACGTTCTGCGCGGGCGCCTGCTGACGGAAGCGCTGCACGAGCTTGCCCACGTGGCCGGCGCGGACCACTGCGGACGGCCGTCGTGCGTCATGTACGCTTCCTTCGACATTGCTGATACAGACCGCAAGGAGGCCGGTTTCTGCGATGACTGCCGCGCTGTGCTGAAATGGCGCGGCTTACGTGAGTCTTGACCCGGCCCGCACCGCTTCCTAACTTGCCGAACATTCGATGCATGTCATTACGCGTCACGTCTGCTCAAACGCATTGCCCAGCAAGTTGATCCCGCTCTTGCGCGTCAGAGAAATCCGATGAAATCCACATCGTCTCGTTCGCTGCGCCGCGCCTATGTGGACTGGGTGGAGGAGCAGATTGAAGAATTCAAGGACACCATTCCCCGTTCGCAGCTGCTGCAGCTGGCCGACGAGGTGGTGACCGGGCTGCGCGTGGACAAGGACGGGCAGTACCAGCTCACGGAGATCCTGCTCTGCAACGCCATGGACCGCCGCATCTTCCGCATGCTGAAGCTGCCGGGGTACCGGGCGTGGTGCGCGCACCACCAGGCGGAGGAGCCCGCGCCGTCGGTGATCACCTTTCCGCTCCCCGAGCGCTTTGCCCTGAGCACGGCGCCCATGGCCGCCACGGCGGCGGAGTACGGCGAAGGTCCGGGTGCCCTGGCCTGTGTCGGTTGAACACGCACGGCCGGAGTCACAACGACACACAAGCGGGCGCCCCACGGGGCGCCCGCTTCCGTAAGTGACTGCAATCCGCTAGCTTAGGTTCCTCATTTCACAGGCATGCCGCCTGCACCCCCGGGTCCCGCGGCGCACGGTTGTGCGCGTGACCCATCCCGAGGTACGTACCATGGCACAGAACGAGTCCCGGTCCGGCTCCGCGCCGGCCGAAAACATACCCGGCGCCGCCGCGGCGGAGCTGCCGGTTCTTCGCATTCCGCGCAGCGTGGCATTCGTGTGGGGCGGCGAGGTGAACCCGTCGCCGTCGCTGCCGTACGGACGCTGGAAGCCGGGCGTGCGCGCGGCCTGAAAACCGGCCGCGGGGCACCCCTGAGGCGAGGAGGGCGAATGAGCTGAGTGGCGCTCATTCGCCCTCCTTTCGTTTCGGAAGGATGGATTGTCGAGGGGGGATCCTGGTGCGGAGACCAGGCATGGGAGCGGCCGCGGGCTGGGGCCCTCACCCCGCGTGCTGCGCACGACGACCCTCTCCCACGAACGGATGTGGGAGAGGGAGCACACACCAGTGCCGTGCGCTGCGCCTAGTGCCGAGCGTGCCGAGCGTGCGGAGAGGGCCCCCTCCCCCCATCCCCCTCCACCCGCTCCGCGGGAGAGGGGGAGCCGATCGGCGCGGAGGGATGGTTCGGTGCGCGTCGGCTGCTCTCGCCCGGCGGTTGAAACCGCGCCTCGAACAACACGAAGTCCGCCTCCGCGGACTGCATTGGCGGCCCTGTCGTCAGCCCTAAACGCAGTTGAAGCCCCGAACCGGACGCGCCAGCGGCCGGTGTCGGGGCTTTGCGCTGTTGGAGCGGCGGATTCATTCGCTCAACACAACCCGCTCACGCGCCGGTCTGCGCTCCCCGCGCCGAACCCTCCGCCCGCCAACAACCCTCCCCCAGTCTTTTTGGGGGAGGGTGGGCGAGTAGTACGAGCCCGGGTGGGGGCCGCCCCGGACTACGCCCTCCGCGCCGAATGTCATCGCCCGAAAAAAACGGGCGGGCCGCCTCCCGGCGACCCGCCCGCTTTCCGTCATCCATCCACCCTCACCTGCGACCCACCGTGCGAAATCAGACCGCGTCGGAGAGCGAGGTAAAGGTGAAGTCGCGCGCCTTGATGGCGGGCACCAGCACCGAACCGCCGTCGCCGTCCTCCGACGACGTCACCCGCACCGGCTCGCTCATCATGTCGATGTTGTTGAGCAGGAAAATGGGCGACTCGTTCCAGCGCAGGTTCTTGACCGAGCTGGTGATGCGGCCGTTCTCGATCAGGAACGTTCCGTCGCGCGTAAGGCCCGTGTACAGGATCGTGCGCGGGTCCACCGGGCGGATGTACCACAGGCGCGTCACCAGCAGCCCGCGCTCCGTGCTGCGGATCATCTCCTCGATGCTGGAGTTGCCGCCGGACATGGCGTACGCGCCCGGGAAGCCCGTGGGCTGCACGTTGTTCTTCTGCGCCCAGAACCGGCCGTACACCAGGTTCTTGAGCACGCCGTTCTGCACCCACGTGGTGCGGTTGTTGGGCAGCCCCTCGCCCGTGAACGGCGTGGTGGCGGTGCGCGGATCGGCCGGGTCGCTGATGATGCTCACCCGCTCATCCAGGAACTTTTCACCGATCTTGTTGCCGCCGCCCTGCTTGCTGAAGAACGAACGGCCCTCGTCGGCGCCGCGCGCCTGCATGCCGAACACCATCAGGTTCACCAGGTTGGCCACGGCCGTCGGCTCCAGGATCACCGTCCACTCGCCCGGCTCCACCGCCTTGGGATTGCGCGACAGCTCCGCCTTGCGGATGGCGCGCTCGCCCAGCTCGGCGATGTTCATCTTGGACCAGTCGTTCTCACCGCCCCCGGCCCAGCCGCTGCCGGTTCCGTCCGGCGTGCGCACGGTGGTGGTGAAGCTGCTGCCCGTGCCGCGGGCGTAGGCGAACAGGCCGCGCTTGGTGGCCACCGCCTGCGAGCCCGTGTAGTGCGTCAGGAAGCCCGTGGACAGCATGCCCTGGCGCGCGGCCGGCTCGGCCACCTGCCGCACCGCCTGCGCGCGCTGCGCCGGCGTCATGTTGGCCGTGCTGTCAAAGTACGGCTCCACCGGCACGTACGTCTGCGCGCCCAGCTCGCCCAGGTACTCCGGGTCTTCCGGCACCAGGCGGGCCAGCCGCTCGGAGGTCTGCACCACCGCGCGCAGCCCTTCGTCGTCCAGGCGGTTGGTGGTGGCCGACGCCACCTTCTTGCCGAACGCGCTACTCACGGTGATGGACGAGTCGTACGCATCGCCCGACGTGCTCACCTGGTTCATGGCGAAGCGCGTGTTGCCGGTGGTCTGGCTGTTCAGGTTGACGCGCGCCTCGTCGGCGGTGCTGTACGAAAGAATCTTCTGCGCGAGCGCCTCGGAATCGGCGCGCGACAGGTAACGGGGTTCGGCCATGCTCATGCCCTCCGACCGGTGTTGATGACGTTGACTCCGCGGAATCGCGCCGCGGGCGAGCCGTGCGAAACCGCGTTGACCTGGGACGGCTGTCCCTTGCCGTCAAAGAAGGAACCGCCCACGAAGTACGTGCTCTCTCCGCCGATGAGGTCCATGCTGTTCCAGAACTCCGGCGTGCGCATCTGGTAGGCGACGTCCTTGAGGTCGCCCACGATGCGCCCGTTGCGGATTTCCTTGTACACCTGGCCGCCGAACTGGGCGTTGTAGCGCTGCTGGTCGATGCTGAACGAGCCGTCGCCGTCGATCATGATGCCGTTCTCCACCCCGGAAATCAGCTCTTCCAGCGAAACGTCGCGGTCCGGGTGCGGCATCAGGTTCACGTTGGGCATGCGCTGGAACTGCACCGCGTCCCAGCTCTGCGCGTAGCTGTTGCCGTGGCTGCGCACCGGCTTGCCGCTCTGCGCGTACCAGTCCTTGAGCCAGGGGGCCTGCTCGCGGGTGGTCTGCAGGTCGTTGATCACCCCGTTCTTGATGATCAGGAACTCGTCGGGCTTTACCCCCTCGTCGTCCCAGCCGATGCTGGACAGGCCGCCCGGGGAGGTGCGCTCGCCCTGGATGTTCATGAAGTTCTGCCCGTAGCGGAACTTGCCCAGGAAGTCCGTGATGGGGTAGATGAACGAAGTGCCGGCGTAGTTGGCCTCGAACCCCATGATGCGGTCCAGCTCGGTGGGGTGCGCGATGCTCTCGTGGATGGTGAGCCACAGGTGCGTCGGCAGCAGCACCAGATCGTACCGGCCCGGCTCCACGGCCTTGGCGGACAGCTTGCGCACGGCCTCCTCGGCCCAGCGCCCGGCGTTGCCCGGCAGATTGGCGTCGCGCACGTGCTCGTACCCCAGGCCGCGGGGCGCCACGTCGCTGCTGTCGCGGGTCTGGAAGTCGCTGAAGTCTTCCTTGACCGCGGTAATGCTCATCTGCGGAAACGACCGGTACAGCGTCTGCTCGATGTACGAACCCTCGGTGGACGCAAAGGTCTTGTCCAGCTTCAGGAAGAACATCACCGAGTTGACGAAGCGGGCGCCGTTGACCTTGAGGGCCTCGGCGTTGGCCCGCAGCAGCAGGTCGACCTTTTCTTCGATGGGGACGCTGAAGGGGTCGGTCTGGATGGGCGACGTCCACTTGGCGTCGGGGAACGCCTCCGTGGGGGCGAGCTCCACCGGGCGCTGGCGGGCGGCGGCGTTGGCCTGCGCCTGCGCCACGGCCTGGCGGGCCACGCGCACCACCTCGTCGGGGGTCGTCTCGCGGCTGGCGGCGAAGCCCCACGCGCCGTTGGCAAGCACGCGCACGCCAAAGCCGAAGCTGTCGGCGTCGTTGAAGAAGGTGATCTGCCGCTCGCGCGTACCCAGCGCCTGCGAGCGCTCGCCGGACATGCGGAAGTCGGCGTAGCTGGCTCCGGCGCTGCGGGCGGCGTCCAGGGCGCGCATGGCCAGCTCCCGGCTCACCGCCGGGTCCATCGGCGCGCGGGGGGCCGCCGCCGCCGCGAGCCTGGGCAGGATTGCCGATCCCGCGCTCAGCGCGGCACCGGCGGCCGCGCTGTGCAGGAGGAACTCTCTGCGCTTCATGGGTTCTCCGTCATGGAGGTGTGGTTGGGGGAGGAGCAAGGTAGAACGGGCGTTCGTACGCCGCAACGGCGCTCCGGCGCGCGGGTTGCGGTTCCTGCCGAGCCATGAACGGCTCTTCTTTCTCCGCCGCGGTGGTCGGCGCCGGTCCCGCGGGGCTGGCCGCCGCCCTGCGCCTGCGCGCCGCCGGCGCCTCGGTCACGGTCTACGACGCCGCCCCGGGCGCGGGCGGGCGCGCCTGCACGCACGAGGTGGACGGGTTCCGGGTGGATCCGGCCGTCCAGCTGGTGAGCGCTTCCTACACCAACTTCGCCCGCGTCCTGCGCGCCTGCGGGGCCGACGGGCTGCTGCAGCGCTCGCCCGGGCGCGACGCGCTCTGGCGAAAGGGGCGTGCGCACGAGGTGGTGTACGGCTCCACGTCCAGCATGCTGGCGTCCGGCGCGCTTCCGCTCGCCCTCAAGCTGCGGATGGGCGCGCAGTACCTTCCGTTTCTGCAGCGCCACGCGGGTTCGCTGGACCTGTGCGCCCTGGAGCGCGCCGCGGCCACCGGACTGGACGGCGAATCGGTGGCGGCGTGGGGCGCGCGCGAGCTGGGCCGCGACTTCGTGGACCTGCTCGCCGCGCCGCTGCTGGCCACGCTGTACGGATGCGCGCCGGACGAGGCCAGCGCCGGCTTCTACCACGCGCTGGCCCGCGAAGGGATGAGCCTGGAGGTGCAGGCGCTGCGCGGCGGCATCGGCGGGCTGGGCCGGGCGGCGGCGGAGCGGCTGGCTTCCCTGGGCGCGGTGCTGCGTTTTGGCGAGCCGGTGCTGGACGTGCAGGCGGACGAAACGCGCGCGATCGTCCGGACGGCGGCGGGCGAAGAGGTGTTCGGCGCGGTGGTGGTCGCGGTGCCCGCGCCCGCGGCTCTGGAAATTGCTAAATTCTTGACACCCACCGCCGTGCAAGCGTTGGGCATGGTGCGGGTGAGGCCCGCGGCCACGCTGGCGCTGCTGCTGGACCGTCCGGCGGGGGTGCGGTGGTTCGGGCTGTCGTACGCGGGCGGGGAGTCGCGCGAGGCGGCGGCGGCCTGCGTGCAGGAGAACAAGGTGGCCGGACTGGTTCCACCCGGCAAGGGTCTGCTGACGGTGTTCGCGCTGCCCCATGCGGCGGAGCGGCTGGACGGCGCGGACGCCGGGACGGCCGCGCGCATGCTGCTTCCGGACGTGGCGCGCGCGCTGCCCGGGATCGAGCGGCGGGTGCAGCGGGCGGAGCTGTACACGTGGCGGGATGGATGGACGGTCTTCGGCCCGGGATCGCTCGGCCGGCTTCCCGCGCTGCGCGCCGCGGCGTGGGGTTCGGCGGCGCGCGCGGTGCTCGCGGGCGACTACCTGTACGCGCCCACGGTGGAGGGCGCGGTGACGGCCGGGCTGGACGCAGCGGACCGCATCGTCGCGCGCTTCCCGGAGATCAGGGGCGCCTGACGCTTTTCCCGATCGCGATCAGGTGGATGGGATACGAGGGTGCGGTGACGGCCGGGCTGGACGCCGCGGACCGCATCGTCTCGCGCTTTCCCGAGATCAGGGGCGCCTGACGCTTTTCCTGATCGCGATCGGGTGGATGGGATCAGAGGGCGCGGTGACGGCCGGGCTGGACGCCGCGGACCGCATCGTCGCGCGCTTTCCGGAGATGAGGCCCGCCTGACGCTCTTCCTGATCACGATCAGATGGATATGATCCATCCATCGTCCCCGCTGCATCGTGCTTTGCCCACCTCAGTCCACCACACCCGTCGATGAATACCGCCTTTCGATTCCGCGCCGCGGGTCTTGCCGCGGTGCTGCTGCTCGGGGCGTGCCGCGGCGAACCAACTGGACGCCTGGTGCTGCGGGCGGACGCCGCGGCCACGCTCGGGCTCCGCGCGACGGCGTTTGCGGGCGTCGATTCGTCGTCCGTCCCCCGCGCCGCGCGAGACCAGGCGGCGCGGGTGCGTGATGCCCTGGGAGGCGGACGGCGAGCGGTGCGCTTCTATGCATCCGACGATGGCGAGATCGCGACCCTCATCCCCGCTCGCTCGTTCGAGGGTGAGGATCCGCACGTGGTGGCGGGCCTGCGGACGGGTGCGGCTGATCCCGCGAAGACGATTCTCTACACGTATGACGCCGTGGAGTCGTACTGCCCGGCGGAGGGAGCGCTGGGCGCGCATTCGGTTGCGCGGGATTCGGCGGATGGATGCCGCTACTTCAGCCCGGTTCCGATCCCCCCGGCCGCGGCACCCCCGCCGCGGTGAGCCCTCACCCCGCGCGCTGCGCGCGACGACCCTCTCCCACGAACGGATGTGGGAGAGGGAGCACACCCCAGATCGGCGCTCGTCATCAACCGTCCGCTTGATGCAGTTCTCCCCTCTCCGTGCGGCAGTTTGCACGGGGAGGGGCGGGGGAGGGGCTTCCCAGCCTGCCGCCCCGTCATGATCTGCCCTACCTGCAT
Source organism: Longimicrobium terrae (assembly GCF_014202995.1). Lineage (NCBI taxonomy): Bacteria > Pseudomonadati > Gemmatimonadota > Longimicrobiia > Longimicrobiales > Longimicrobiaceae > Longimicrobium > Longimicrobium terrae. The sequence goes on along the minus strand of NZ_JACHIA010000001.1, from coordinate 626,151 downwards.
CATTCCGTCATCACCTTCCTCATCATCACCCCCCCCTCGTGATCACCGACATCCAGCGCTGACCGGCGCCGCGCGGTTTCGTCCATCCGCGTGGCGGGCTACCTTGTGGGCCGAATCCGACCCGACCCCAAGGCTGTGCGAATCATGGACGCTCCCGAGCTGTTTGATCCGGATCTCTGGTGCCCGCTCACGGACCGCGCCAAGCGTGATGCGCTCTCCTCGGCGCTGCTGGCCGCGCTGGACGGCGCGGCGGGCGTGCGCGAGACGCGCATCGAGGTGGGTCCCGTCGACAAGCCGTACGACTACACCGCCGTGGTCGAGACGGACGTCGGCGATCTGAAGACGCCGCTGTGGTCGCACGCGCGCGCGCAGATTTTCTGCGATCCATCCATCCACTCCGCCAACCGCCGCCAGATCGCGCCCGGGCTGGACCTGGCCCGCGCCGCGGAACGGCTGCGCTCGCGGCTGGATGTGCGCTATGCGCTGGAGACGCGCGGGCTTACGCTGACGCTCACGCCGGAGTCGGGCGTGGAGCGCACGTGGACGGCGGAGCGCGCGCGCTTTCGCGACCGGACGGCCGTCACGCGCGAGGACGTGATCCCCAAGGCCGGCGACGTGGATCTGCGCGACCTGCTGGCGCACTTCTACACCGGCCCGTCGCTGCGCGTGGTGGGTGAGGATGGCGAGGCGTTTCTGCTTCCCGCCGGCTCCGAGGAGGAGGGGCGGATGGTGAGCCTGTGCCAGGCGTGCCATCACTGGGAGGAGGGATCGGTGGCGGTGTGCACCGCGTGCGGCGGCCCGGCGGAAACCGTGATCGCGGCGAGGCCCGCGCGGCGGTAGAGGATCGTCTTGAGCCCGCGGGTTCAGCCCGGGCGAGAGCTGGGGCGACTGAAGTCGCGGCAACAACGGCGCAAAGTCCGCCTTCGCGGACTGCGGGGCCGGCCGGCGCGCGGGGCGCCGGATGCCGTTCCTCCTCAACCCTGTCGAGACGATGCGGACTCCCTGGACGCAGCTGTTTCTTCACCTGGTATGGGCAACGTGGGATCGTCATCCGTTCCTGACCGCTGACATCCGGCAGCGCGTGTTCGGGTGTCTTCAGCGGGAATGCGCCGCGCTGGGATGCGATGTCATCGCCATCGGTGGTGTGGATGATCACGTGCATCTGCTTGTGCGGGTGCCGTCCACCATCGCACCCGCGGAACTGGCGAGACGCGTGAAAGGCGCGTCGTCGCACCTCATCAACCACGAGATCCGGCCCGGGGACCGCTTCAAGTGGCAGGGCGGATACGGCGCGTTCTCCGTTTCCAAGCGCAACGTGCCACTCGTGCGTGAGTACGTCCTGAACCAGGAACAGCACCACCGCGACGGCACCGTTCACCGCGCCGTGGAACTGTGATCGCCGCACGCCGGCCTCCGCATCACGCGCGGGGGCTGCCGCCACAGTCCACGAAGGTGGACTTCGCGCAGTTGTTGCCGCGACTTCAGTCGCCCGTGTCCGCCGAACCTGAATCGCTGCTTTCTCCCGAAATCTGATTCGATGACCGACATCTCTTCCCCGGCCTCCGCGCCCGCCGCGTTCGGCGGGGCGACGCACCTGGAGTGCACCCGCTGCGGCACGCGCTACGAGAGCGAGACGCTGCAGCGCCTGTCTCCCTGCTGCGAAAAGCCGCTCTACCCGCGCTACGACCTGGCCGCCATCGGCGCGCGGCTGCGGCGCGAGGACCTGGCCGGGCGCTCGGCGGATCTGTGGCGCTACGCCGAACTCCTCCCCGTGCGCAACCCCGCGCACGCCGTCCGCCTGGGCGAGGGCTGGACGCCCATGATCGAAACGCCGCGCCTGGCCACCCGCCTGGGAATCGGACGCTGCTGGGTCAAAGACGAGGGGCAGAATCCCACCGCCTCGTTCAAGGCGCGCGGGCTGTGCATGGCCATCAGCCGCGCGGCGGAACTGGGCATCCGTGAGGTCGCAATCCCCTCGGCCGGCAACGCGGGGAGCGCCACCGCCGCCTACGCCGCCGCCGCCGGGATGGCCGCGCACGTCGTGGTTCCGCGCGACACGCCGCATCCCATCATCCAGGAAATGCTGGCGCTGGGGGCGGACGTGGAACTGTTCGACGGGCTCATCACCGACTGCGCGGCCCGTGTCGGCGAAGGAGTGCGCGAGCACGGCTGGTTCGATCTATCGACGCTCAAGGAGCCGTACCGCGTCGAAGGCAAGAAGACGATGGGGTACGAGGTCGCCGAACAGCTGGGATGGACGCTCCCGGACGTCATCATCTATCCCACTGGTGGCGGAACGGGGCTGGTTGGGATGTGGAAGGCGTTCGACGAGATGGAGGCGATGGGATGGATCGGGTCCGCGCGGCCGCGGATGATTTCGGTGCAGGCCGCAGGGTGCGCCCCCATCGTCCGTGCGTTCGAGGAGGGGACGGAGTACGCCGAGCCGTGGCGGGATGCGCACACGTACGCGTCGGGGCTGCGGGTGCCGCGCGCCGTGGGTGACTTTCTGATTCTGGATGCGGTGCGTCGTTCCGGCGGTTCCGCGCTGGCCGTTTCGGACGAGGAGATGCGCGAGTGGACGCCCATCGTGGGGCGCGACACCGGCATCTTCTGCGCGCCCGAGGGTGCGGCCACGGCCGTCGCCGCTGCCCGCCTGCGCGAGTCGGGCGCCATTGGCCCGGATGACAGCGTGGTCCTCTTCAACACCGGCAGCGGCCTCAAGTACGTCATCTGAGTTCCGCGGACGCGCCTCGCGCCTCCCCGCGCGAGGCTCGTCCGCGGAGCGGCGCATCGGCGACGCGGACAGCCGGGGCGGTTCGTCCTCACGACGACGCCTTGGTGTACTCACGCCGAGAATGCCGGTCGACCAGAAGGCCTCGCCGGTCCCCCGTCGAAGTCCGCCCCCGCAGTCCGCGAAGGCGGACTTCGTGCTGATCCAGCGGCGAATTCATTCGCTCCTGGGCAGGCGGCCGCGCTGACGCCGGCTCCTCGATCCACACTTGCCCCACAGTCCGCGCAGGCGGACTTCGCGCCGTTGTTGCCGCGACTTCAGTCGCCCCTGTGCCCCTCGCGAGCCACCGGCGCCCACACCGATCCCTGCCCCCGCCCGCACTAACGCACTAACGCACTAACGCACCCCGCACTAACGCACTGATTTCCCCGTCACTTACGTCCCCTCCCCACCCCTCCGGTCCCGGATTTGCGCCGGACTCCGCAGTTCGCCCCTGAATTGGAACGGATCGGACAACGGAGGAACGGACCGTGACCGGCCCCGCCCAGCAACCCGCGCGCACGCAGTACGGCCTCGCCGGCATCCCCCGATGGGTGCTGCTGGCGCTGCCGCTCATTCTGCTCGGAGGCGTGGCGCTGGGGCTTACCTCCGGCAGCGTGCCGGAGCGCTTTGCCCCGCGCCGCGGCGTGCCGGACTCGCTGCGCGAACTGCGCGTGCCCGTGCCGCGCACGCCTTCGCTCGTGTCCACGCCCAACCTGGAGCGGCTGGTGGAGCGCCCGCGCTCGCACCGCGACCTGACCGTGCTGGCCATGAGCGAGCGCTACCACCTGACCCGCACCATGGCGCACATGGTGTACGACGCCGCGGCCGAGGCGGGGCTGGACCCGGAGCTCGGCTTCCGCCTGATCCGCGTGGAAAGCGTCTTCGACCCGCGCGCCGTGGGGCAGGGCGGCGCCGCCGGCCTGGTGCAGATGATGCCCGGCACCGCCCGCGCGCTGGACCCGGAAATCGACACCACGCGCGAGCTGATGGACCCGCACACCAACCTGCGCCTGGGCTTCCGCCTTCTGCGCGAGAACATTCTGCGCTACCAGAAGCAGGGCGACGACGCCGTGCGCCTGGGCGTCATCGCCTACAACCGCGGCGAAAACTCGGTGGACCGCGCGCTGCGCCGGGGCCGGGACCCGGAAAACGGCTACGGCAAGCGCGTGCTGGGCCCCATTCACCACGGCGGCAAGCCGTACCAGGGAACAGGGCTGCGTCCGAAAGAGTAAACATCTGGCGGGGCGGCGGTCCCCGCGCGGGCCGCCGGAGCAAGGAAGATCGCGGATGAATCCGCGGACACCTTGCATTCGGAAGAATTTGTTCCGAATGTGGTGTCCGCTCCGCAGGCCCGACCTTTACGCCTCCGCCCAGCGGGGCACGCCGCGCACCGCGCCGTCGCCCCCGCCCCAACATCGCACACGATCGGCTGGACCTCCTATGCAGACTCTGGAAAGCGGCCGCCGCAGCACCCGCGTGGAAGCGCTCAAGCGCGACATCGAGTCGCACGTGCGCTACACGCTGGCCCGCGACAACGCGTCGGCCACCGAGCGCGACGTGTACATGGCCACCGCGTGGACGCTGCGCGACCGCCTGGCCGACCGCTGGGCCGCCACCAACGCGCGCTACGAGCACCGCGACGTCAAGCGCGTCTACTATCTCTCGCTCGAATTCCTGATCGGGCGGGCGCTGGGCAACGCGCTCATCAATCTGGGGCTGGACGGGGCCACGGCCGAGGCGCTGGAGGAGCTGGGCTACAATCTGGAAGAGCTGATGGACCGCGAGCCCGACGCCGGGCTGGGCAACGGCGGTCTGGGGCGGCTGGCGGCCTGCTACCTGGACAGCATGGCCACGCTGGAGCTTCCGGGGATGGGCTACGGCATCCGCTACGAGCACGGCATCTTTCGCCAGGCGCTGGACGACCAGGGCCGCCAGGTGGAAAAGCCGGACAACTGGCTGATGGACGGCAACCCGTGGGAGATCGCCCGCCCGGACCGCACGTACAAGGTCAAGTTCTGGGGCCGCGTGCAGGCGCACCACGACGAGGAGGGCCGCGTTCACTTCGACTGGGTGGACACCAGCGACGTGCTGGCGATGGCGTACGACACCCCCGTCCCCGGCTACTGCAACAACACCGTCAACACGCTGCGCCTGTGGGCGGCCAAGGCGACGGAGGAGTTCGACCTGGAAGGCTTCATCCGCGGCAACTACATCGCCGCGGTGGAGGCCAAGACGCAGACCGAAACCATCTCCAAGGTCCTGTATCCGCCCGACGACACCGGCGCGGGCAAGGAGCTGCGGCTCAAGCAGCAGTACTTCTTCGTCAGCGCCACGCTGCAGGACATCATCGCCCGGTACCTGACGGAGCGGAAGACGTTTGACGACTTCCCCGACAAGGTGCAGATCCAGCTGAACGACACCCATCCCGCCGTCGCCATCCCCGAGCTGATGCGGCTGCTGATGGACGACCACGGGCTGGAGTGGGATGAATCGTTCGATCTGGCGCGCCGCACCTTTGCGTACACCAACCACACGGTGCTCCCCGAGGCGCTGGAGCAGTGGGGGACGGATCTCTTCGGCCGGCTGCTGCCGCGGCAGATGGAGATCGTCCGCGAGATCGACAAGCGCTTCCGCGCCCGCGTGCTGGAGAAGTTTCCGGGTGACGCCGCGCGCGAGGAGCGCATGGCCATCGTGTCCGGCAACCGGCTGCGGATGGCCAACCTGGCCATCGTGGGCAGCCACACGACCAACGGCGTGGCGGCGCTGCACACGGAAATCCTCAAGGACAGCATCTTCAAGGATTTCCACGAGCTGTGGCCGGACCGCTTCACCTCCGTCACCAACGGCATCACGCAGCGCCGCTGGATGCTCAAGGCCAATCCGCGCCTGTCCTCACTCATCACCGAGGCGATCGGCGACGAGTGGGTGACGCAGCTGGAGCGGCTGCGCGAGCTGGAGCCGCTGGCCGACGACGCCGCGTTCCGCGAGCGGTGGATGCAGATCAAGGCCGGCAACCGCGCGCGGCTGGCCGGCATCGTCACCGACCTCACGGGGACGCCGGTGGATCCCGCGTCCATGATGGACGTGCAGATCAAGCGCATGCACGAGTACAAGCGCCAGCTGATGAACGTCCTGCGCTGCGTGGACAGCTTCCTGATGCTGCGCGACACGCCGGACCTGGACGTGCCCGCGCGCGCCGTGCTGTTCGGGGGCAAGGCGGCGCCCACGTACTGGACGGCCAAGCTCATCATTCAGCTCACCAACGCGGTGGGGCGGCTGGTGAACGCGGAGCCCAAGGCGTCGCGGCTGCTGCGCGTGGCGTTCCTGCCGGACTACCGCGTGTCGCTGGCGGAAAAGATCTTTCCCGGAAGCGACCTTTCCGAGCAGATTTCCACCGCCGGCTACGAGGCGTCGGGCACGGGGAACATGAAGTTCGCCCTGAACGGCGCGCTCACCATCGGTACGCTGGACGGCGCCAACGTGGAGATCGCCGAGAACGTGGGCGATGAGAACATCTTCATCTTCGGCCTCAAGGCGGACGAGGTGGAGGCGCGCAAGGCGGCGGGCTACAACCCGCGCGCCGAGTACGAGGCCAGCCCGCGGCTCCGCAGGGTGCTGGACTTCATCCTCAGCGGCGTGCTTTCGCCGGAGAACCCCGGGCTGTACCGGCCGCTGGTGGAGGGGCTGCTGTTCTCCGATCCGTACATGGTGCTGGCGGATTTTGATGCGTACGTGGAGGCGCAGGAGCAGGTGGACTTTGCGTGGGGCGACCAGCAGGACTGGACGCGCAAGGCGATTCTGAACGTGGCGCGCAGCGGGTTCTTCAGCAGCGACCGCTCGGTCAAGGAGTACGCGACGCGCATCTGGCACCTCTGATCCGCGCGGTTTCGATGGATGATGGGGCCCGCTCGCCGTACCGGCGGGCGGGCCTTTTCGTGTGCGCGGACGCCGTGGTTGGCGGGGTGGCGTGGGGCGTGCGAGTTGGTCGGGGCGGGCTGTGTTGGCTGGGGCGACTGAAGTCGCGGCAACAACGGCGCGAAGTCCGCCTGCGCGGACTGTGGGGAGAGCATCGGGCGCAAGGCGGTTTTCGTGCGGCCGCCTGTCCAGGAGCGAATGAATTCGCCGCTGGTGAAGCACGAAGTCCACCTCGTGGACTGTGGCGGCGGCTTTCGTGCGGAGCTCGCAGTCTGGAGAGGGCGGCACGGGCGGCACCGGCGAGGCGAGGTCGATGCATCACGGTGTGGATGGAACTGCGTCGTTTGATCGAACGGGAACGGAAGGGTGATGAGGATCTTCAAAGGGCGGCTGCGTTCGATTTCCGCCGCGGCGCGGGCGATGGGTGTGGGGGCGATGCTGCTGGGCGCGGCGGGGTGCTCGGTGCGCGGGATGGCGGAAGCCGTGTTCGTGGGCGATCACTTCACCCGCACGGCGGACGTGGCGTACGGCGCCGATCCGCGGCTGAAGCTGGATGTGTACCGGCCCAAGCGCGTCCGCCCGGGCGCGCCCGTCGTCGTGTGGCTGTATGGCGGGCGCTGGCAGGAGGGCAGCAAGCGCGACTACCGCCTCCTGGCCGACGGCATGACGCGCCGCGGGTGGATCGTCATCGTCCCCGACTATCGCCTGTACCCGTCGGTGACGTTTCCCGCGTGGATCCAGGACGGCGCGCAGTCCGTGCGCTGGGCGCGGGACCACGCGCGCGAACTGGGCGCAGATCCCGCCAACCTGTTCGTCATGGGCCACTCCGCCGGCGCGCACACCGTGGCCCTGCTGGCGCTGGACGAGCACTGGCTGCGCGACGCGGGGCTTCCCGCAAACGCGGTTCGCGGCTTTGTCGCGCTCGCGGGGCCGGTCGCCACCACGTGGACGGACGTGGACGTGCAGGCGCTCATGGGCCCGCGCGAGGGGTGGCCGGCCACGTATCCGCTGACGCTGATCGACGGAACGGAGCCGCCGCTGCTTCTGCTGCACGGCACGGGCGACCGCACGGTTTCGGTGGAGAATTCGCGGCGGCTGCAGGCGGCCATCCGCGAGCGGGGCGGCTGCGCGCGGGCCATCACCTACCGCGGCGTGGGGCACGTGGAGATCGCCGTGGCCCTCTCCGTGCCGCGGCTGAACTCCGCGCCGGTGCTGGGCGACATCGCGCGCTTCGTCCGCAACCCGCGCGGCGCGTGCACGGCGGATGGCGGGAACGGCATGACCGTGATCAACAACACCAGGGAGGATGGATGAGCGGAAACGTGGTGGTGATCACCGGCGCCAGCGGCGGGATCGGCGCGGCGGTGGCCCGGCGGCTGGGCGCGGAGGGCGCGTCCGTCGTCCTCGCCGCGCGCAGGCGGGAGGAACTGGAGCGGGTGGCGGCGGAAAGTGGTTCATCCACCCTCGTGGTGCCGACGGACGTGACCGTCCGCGCGCAGGTGGAGGCGCTGCGCGACGCGGCCATCGAGCGGTTCGGGCGCGTGGATGTGTGGATCAACAACGCGGGGCGGGGAATCACCCGTTCCGTGCTGGACGTGACGGATGAGGATCTGGATGAGATGATGACCATCAACGTCCGTTCGGCGCTGTACGGCATGCAGGCCATCGTGCCGCACTTCATCGAGCGCGGCGAGGGTCATCTGATCAACATTTCCTCCTTTCTGGGACGCGTGCCGCTGGCGGCGCCGCGATCGGCCTACAACGCGGCTAAGGCGGCGCTGAACGCGCTGACCGCCAACCTGCGCGTGGACCTGGCGGACGCGCATCCCGGCATTCACGTGTCGCTGGTGATGCCCGGCGTGGTGCTGACGGAGTTTGCCGCCAACGCGCGCGGCGGGCTGATCGCCGGCGGGCCGCACCCCGGGCCCATGAAGCCGCAGACGGCGGAAGAGGTGGCGGAGATCATCGCCGGCGTGGTGGCGGAGCCGCGGGCGGACGTGTACACCAATCCCGCCAGCCCCGACATCGCGCGGCGCTACTACGAGGACGTGGAACGCTTTGAGGCCGGGTCCCGCGCCCGCCGCGCCGCCGAGGCCCCGCGCTGACGATCGTCGTCCCGCGTCCAGACCGGCTCTGGTCGCGGGGTGGCGGAAACTGAAAAATGGACGAGGGATGATCGAACTGATCTGCGTGGACGTGGATGGAACGCTGGTGGGGAGCAGCGGCGACGTGCTGCCGGCGGTGTGGGAGGCGGTGGAGCGCGCGCGGGATCGCGGCGCGCGGCTGGCCATCTGCTCGGGGCGGCCGGCGTTCGGGCTGGCGCGCGAACTGGCGGCGCGGCTGGATCCGGAGGGATGGCACGTCTTTCAGAACGGCGCGAGCGTCGTGCACCTGCCGTCCGGAGACACACGTTCCACGACCCTGCCGCGCGAGGCGGTGGAGCGTCTGGTGGCGCGCGCGCGGGAAACCGGGCGCGCGCTGGAGCTGTATTCCGACACCGACTACACGGTGGAAAGCACGGGCGAGCGGGCCATGCGCCACGCCGGGCTGCTGGGCGTGCCCTTTCGCCCGCGCGACCTGCTCTCGCTGGAGGGCGGTGTGGTGCGCGCGCAGTGGCTGCTGAGCCACGCGGAGGAAGCGGCCGTGCTGGTGGAGCCGCACGAGGGCCTCACCCTCTCGCCCAGCACCTCGCCGGTGATGCCGGACACCGCGTTCATCAGCATCACCGTGCCCGGGCTGGACAAGGCGACGGCGGTGCACGCGGTGGCGGCTGAGTATGGGATCGCGCTGGAGCGCGTGATGATGGTGGGCGACGGGGCGAACGACGCGGGGGTGATGCGCGTGGTGGGCGTGCCCGTGGCGATGGGGAATTCGGAGCCGGAGATTCTGGCCCTTTCCCGCCACCACGTCTCCCACGTGGACCGCGGCGGGCTCATTGAGGCACTGGACCTCGCCGCGCGGCTGTAGAGGGAGGAGTGATCGGGATGAAAGTAAAAGTGAAGGTAAAGGTGAAAGTCGCCGTAAAGGTGAAGGTGAAAGCGGGGTTGCGAGGGTGGCGTAAACGGCGAAAGGCCCGGGTTGCGGGCGGTCGTTCCGGCGGTTGAAACCGCGCCTCGAGAAACACGAAGTCCGCCTCCGCGGACTGCACCGGCGGCCTTATCGTCAGCCCCATATGCAGTTGAAGCCCCGAACGGCGCGCGAATAGCGCCGTGTCGGGGCTTCCCGCTGTTGGAGCGGCGGATTCATTCGCTCTCGGAAGGCTGCGGCGCGCCGGAGATCTCGGTTTTCGCACCGAACCATCCGCCACCCCAACCCTCCCCCAGTCTTTTTTGGGGGAGGGTGGGCCGGTGGTGCCGGCCCGGGTGGGGGCCGCCGTAGACTCCGCCTGTCGCGCCTGGGTTCTACCGCCCCCGTCACTCCGCCGGCGCGATCCAGTACGTCTGCTTGTGATGGCGCGACTCAAAATCCGCCATGCTCGCGTCCGCCTCGGCGCGGGTGGCGAAGTCATCCACGCGGAACCGATTGCCGTTGTCGTCCTGCCGCCACAGCGCCCACCGCTGCGCGTCCGGCTGTTCATCCACCCCGCACCACCAGCGCGACAGCCGCGGCCCAGGCATGGCGGGAAGCGCAAGGCCGCCCTGCTCGTAGTGCGACGTATCGTTGAACAGCGTGAGCCGCGCCTTGGTCGGCCCCCGGAAATCAACCACGTTCAACGCGGCCGGGCTCTGGTCCAGGTTGTCGCGGTAACGCCGCGGATCAAACCCCAGCAGCGAACTCAGCAGCAGGCGGATGGTCGCCTTGTGCGACACGATCAGCACCGTCTGCTCCGGATGCGCGCGGACGATGTCCAGCACGGCGGGGAGCGCGCGCGCCGTCACCTGCAGCCCCGATTCACCGCCCTGGGGCGCGAATGTGTACGGGTCCGCATCCCAGTTGGCGGCCTCATCCGCGTACTGCGCCTCGACTTCCGCGCGCGTCATCTCCTCCCACCGCCCGTGGGAGATCTCGCGCAGCGCGGGATTGGACTGCACCGTGACGCCGTGCGGGCCCGCCACGATCCCGGCCGTATCCATCGCGCGGCCCAGCGGCGAGGCGTACGCGGCGTGGATGGGCGTCCCCGCCAGACGCTCCGAAAGACGCTGGGCCTGTGCGCGCCCTTCGTCGGAAAGGGGTACGTCCACCGCGCCGGCAAAGCGGTCTTCGGCGGTCAGAATGGTGGCGCCGTGGCGCACCAGAAACACGCGGGTCAGGGGCGAAGCCATCGATCAGAACGGTGGGGATGAGGGACAGAAACGCGCTGGATCCGGATCGTGCAATCGCGGGGCCGGGGACCGGCAGATCCAATCCACCGCCGCCGGGCCTGGATTTGCGTCCGTCCAGCCCGCAGGATCAAGGAACCGGCGCCGCGTACCGATCCGCACACCGCAAGGTAACGCACGCGCCGGTCAATGGGGACCAGCGAATCACTACACGGGATGGGTGACGGAATGGCGATGGCGCACGCGTGGCGGAAGATGGTGGTTCGGGGGATGATGATGGTCGGCGCGGCGCTGGCGGCGTGCACGCGGCCGCCCCCGGTGCAGGCGCCCGCGCCGGTGGAGCCGGTGCCCGCGGTGGCGGCAACCGCGGCGCCGGTGGATGAACAGGCGCCACCGCTCGCGCGCGAGTTCCGCGGCGTGTGGGTGGCCACGGTGGCCAACATCGACTGGCCCAGCGCCCCCGGGCTGCCGGTGGAGCGCCAGCGCGCCGAGCTGATCGCGCTCCTGGACCGGTCGCAGCAGCTCAACCTGAACGCCATCGTGCTGCAGGTACGCACGGCGGGCGACGCACTGTATCCGTCACGGCTGGAACCGTGGTCCGAGTACCTGACCGGCACGGCCGGGCGCGCGCCGCAGCCCGCGTGGGACCCGCTCGCGTTCGCGGTGGAGGAATCGCACCGCCGCGGAATGGAGCTGCACGCGTGGTTCAATCCGTACCGCGCCCGCCATCCCAGCGCTAAGACGCCGCTGCCGCCGGGGCACATCGGCCGCGAGCATCCGGAACTGGTGAAGCGCTACGGCACGCACCTGTGGATGGACCCCGGCGAGCCCGCGGTGCGCGCCCACTCCCTTGCCGTCGTGATGGATGTCGTGAACCGGTACGACATCGACGGCGTGCACATCGACGACTACTTCTATCCGTATCCGGAGAACGACGCGTCGGGCCGCCCCATCGACTTTCCCGACGACCGCAGCTGGCGGCGGTACCAGCAGATGCACGGGCTCCTTTCCCGCAACGACTGGCGGCGCGAGAACGTAAATCTGTTCGTCCGCGAGATGTACGCGCAGGTCAAGGCGGCCAAGCCGTGGGTCAAGGTGGGGATCAGCCCGTTCGGCGTGTACCGGCCGAACCATCCGGTCGGCATCGCGCCGCGCGGATTTGACCAGTACGAGAGGCTGTACGCGGACGCGCGGCTGTGGTTCAGGGAGGGGTGGATGGATTACTTCACGCCACAGCTGTACTGGCCCATCTCGCGCCCGGACTTGAGCTATCCCGTGCTGCTTCGGTGGTGGGCGGAGCAGAACGTGACCAACCGGCACCTGTGGCCGGGCAACTTCACCAGCCGCACCTTTGAGGGCGCGCCCGTGCGCTGGCGCGCGGACGAGGTGACGAACCAGGTCTGGGCCACGCGAGGGCAGGCGGGCGCCACAGGCAACGTGCACTTCAGCATGCGCGCGTTTCAGCTGAATCCCGACTCGCTGAGCGAAAAGCTGATCGCGGGTCCGTACGCGCAGCAGGCACTGGTTCCCGCGTCGCCCTGGCTGGGCGGCGACACGCTCGCCGCGCCCACGCTCGCGTTCCGGCAGGCGGCGGGTGGCGCGGCCACGGTGGAGATCGCGCCGAACGGGAATGCGCCGCGGTGGTGGGCGGTGCAGGCGCGGCGCGGCACGGAGTGGAGCACGCGCGTCGTGCCGGGGACGGCGCGCTCGTATACGTTCTCCACGCCGGCGGATTCGGTGGCGCCAGAGGCGGTGGTGGTGTCCGGCATCGACCGCGTCGGTATTCAGGGTCGCCCGGCGGCGGTGCGGGGGACGGGCGGGCAGTAACGTCCAGCGTGATGGGCGGAGTTCACGGGAGGCCCCCACCCGGGCTCGTACTACTCGCCCACCCTCCCCCAAAAAAGACTGGGGGAGGGTCGGGGCGGGCGGATGGTTCGGTGCGGGTGGCGGTGACTGTCCGTTGAGCGAACTCCGTTGAGCGAATGAATCCGCCGCTCCAGAAGCGGGAACCCCCGACACCGGCCGCTGGCGCGTCCGGTTCGGGGCTTCAACTGCGTTGGGGATCAACAGACACTGCCGGGGGTGCAGTCCGCGCAGGCGGACTTCGTGTTCTTCGAGGTGCGGTTTCAACCGCCGGACAGAACCCCGCCATGCCCTCGGATCTCTCCTCCAAGCCGATCTGGTGTGTGCTCCCTCTCCCACATCCGTTCGTGGGAGAGGGTCGTCGTGCGCAGCACGCGGGGTGGGGGCCCCAGACGGCGGCCACATCCACTCCCGCACCACCCATCTGCCCCTCCCCGGGATCACCCTTTCCGGCCACCTCTGGCCCATCCAAGCAACCCGCTTGTCGCTCCGGCTGCGACCGCGTACGTTGCAGATGGGCAAGGCTCCGCCTCGCCTCTCCATCCCGCCGCGCGCCCCGCGCGGCAGCCGGGCCCCCCGCCCGCGCGTTCTCCACCCGCCTCTTCATGCCCTCATGACCGACAATACCACGCCCTTCGATCAGGACCGCTGGGACACCTGCGTCCGACTCGCCCGCATGCTGCTCATGATGGACGACGACGGGCGCGACCTGGTGAAGCAGTACCTGGAAATCCTCATCGACAAAGGACTTCCCAAGACCTCAGAACCCAAGCGCGTCCTTATCGTGGGCGCCGGGATCGCGGGGCTGGTTTCCGGATGGCTGCTCAAGGAAGCCGGCCACCACGTCACCATCATCGAAGCCAACGGCAACCGCATCGGCGGGCGCCTCAAGACCTTTCGCTACGACCAGTGGCGGCCGGACCTGCCCTCGCCCTTCCGCGATCGCCGCCAGTACGCCGAAGCCGGCGCCATGCGCCTCCCCAACTTCCATCCGCTCACCCTGGCGCTCGTCGACAAGCTGGGGCTGCGGCGGCGGCTGTTCTACAACGTGGACGTGGAGCCGGACACGGGAAGCGGCACCGTGCCGCCCGCCATCTACACGCCCTTTGACGGCAGCGGCACGTGGGGGCACGAGCCGGAGGTGCCCTTCGTCGCGCCCACGCCGCGCAACCAGACGTGGATCCGCGTCAACGGCATGCAGGTGCGCAAGAGCGAGTACAACGCGGCGCCGGCGGCCATCAACGCCACGTTCAACATGGCGGAGCGGCTGTGCGGCACCACGACCAACGACCTGGTGAACCAGGCCGTGGACAAGGTGCGCGACTACTACTCCACCGTGGGGCCGGACGGCCGGCGCGTCAACAAGCCGGTCCCGGAGTGGGTGGAAGGGTGGGCGCGGGTCATCTACGACTTCGACCCGTACAGCATGTGGGGATTTCTCAAGGAGCACGGCGGGTTCAGCGACGAGGCCATCGAGGCGGTGGGAACGATCGAAAACCTCACCTCGCGCCTGCCGCTCTCCTTCTTTCACAGCTTTCTGGGGCGCAGCGACATCAATCCCAAGGCCACGTACTGGGAGATCGAGGGCGGCACGTGGCGGCTTCCGTATGCATTCCTGGAATTCCTGCGCGACCACATCGTGATGGGCCGGCGGATGGTGCAGATGGAATACTGGGATCCCGCGCGCGCCGGGGAGTGCGGCCAGTGCACGCACGTGGGGCCGGACGGGCCGCGCGTGTGGATCAAGACCGTGGGCGAGGAGGCGCACGAGGACCAGGGCGGCCGCCGCACCCGCCCGCCGGAGTTCGAGGAGTTCACCGGCGACGTGGCCATCGTCACGATTCCGTTCAGCAGCCTGCGGCACGTGATCGTCGATCCCATGTTCAGCTACCGGAAGCGCCGCGCCATCATCGAGCTGCACTACGACTCCGCCACCAAGGTGCTGCTGGAGTTCAGCCGGCGCTGGTGGGAGTTCACGGAAGAAGAGTGGGAGCGGGAGATGGAGGCCATTCGCCCCGGACTGTACCGCGAGTACCAGGAGGAGAGCAACATCGAATCGCACACGGGCGATACGTCGCTGCTGGGCGCGGCGCCGTCGGTGGATGAATCGCGCATCGGCGGGCGCGAGCGGGCGTTCTACGCGGAACTGCGCCACCACCGCGCCCCGGACCGCGAGGCCACGCACGCGTTCGGCGGCGGCTCGCTGACGGACAATCCCAACCGCTTCATGTACTACCCGTCGCACCCGGTGGAGGGGAGCCCGGGCGGCGTGGTGCTCGCCAGCTACAGCTGGGCGGACGACGCGGCGCGGTGGGATTCCATGAGCGATGATGAGCGCTACATGTTCGCGCTCCGGGGGCTGCAGTCGCTGCACGGCCGGCGCATCGAGGTATTCTACACCGGGTTCGGGCAGACGCAGAGCTGGCTGCGCAACCGCTACGCGTTCGGCGAGGCGGCCGTCTTCACCCCCGGGCAGCTGACGCAGTTCCATCTCAACATCCCCACGCCGGAGGGGCCGGTGCACTTCGCGGGGGAGCATACGTCGCTCAAGCACGCGTGGATCGAGGGCGCGGTGGAATCGGCGGTGCGCGCGGCGGTGGAGGTGAACGGTGGCGTGAAGGAGGCCTCGTGAGCGGCGCGGCGGGCGGATCGTGGACGGTGGCGCGCTATCTTGCCGCGCGGTTGTCGCAGCTGGGGATCACCCACCTGTTCGGCGTTCCCGGCAACCACCTGGGGCCCTTCCTCCCCGCGGTGGTGGATGCCGGGGTGGCGTGGGTGGGCAACTGCAACGAGATCAACGCCGGATACGCGGCGGACGGCTACGCGCGGGCCACAGGCGGGCCGGGGGCCGTGGCCGTCACCTACGGCGTGGGCGCGCTCAGCGTCATTCAGCCGGTGGGCGGATCGTATGTGGAAGAGATTCCGGTGATCGTCATCACCGGCGCGCCCACGTACGAGCAGTGGCAGAACCTGCGCGCCATCGGGCTGCTCACCAGCCACATGAGCCCCAACACGCGCAGCAACGTGGACGCCTACCGCCAGGTGACCGCCGACGCGCAGGTCATCAGCAACGCCACGCTGGCGCCCACGCAGATCGACGCGCTGCTCACGACGTGCCTGACCGAGCGGCGCCCCGTGTACCTGGAGGTGTGGGAAAACGTGTGGGCCGGCCCGTGCGCCGAGCCGCGCGGCGTCATCACCGCGCTCCCGCGGCCCACGACGAGGGCAAACGAGGTGATGCGCGACCGGGCGGTGCGCGCGGCGGTGGACCGCGTCTGCCAACTGGGCGCGCCCATCCTGTGGGGCGGGGAAGAGATCGACCGCTACGGGCTGCGGTCCGAGTTCACCTCGCTGGTGGATGCGACGGGGATTCCGTTCTGTACCACCATCGGCGGGAAGTCGGTGGTGAGCGAGAACCATCCCCTCTTCCACGGCGTGTACAACGGCAAGGCCAGCCTGCCGGAGGTGCGGGAGATCTTCAAGGACGTGGCGCGGTGCCGCATCGGGCTGGGATCGTGGAGCACCAGCAAGAACCTGGGCGGCACCCGCGACGTGGGCGAGGACTGGATCGTGGCCGCGCACCAGGGCGTGAGCGTGGGATCGCAGTACTTTCCCGACGTCAAGCTGGGCGAGTTCATCACCCATCTCCGCGACGCGCTGGTGCAGTGCCGGGCCGACGCGGAGCGCACGGGGACGGGTGGATGGAAGACGGACTACTACCGCGCCCGGGCCGCGGCCGCCGTCGCGATGGATGATGCGCCCGCAAACGGAATCGGCAGTCGCGCGGAGTTCATCGCCGCGCTGGATGAGCCGTCGCCCGCGGCGCAGGCGCTGACGTACGACTCGTTCTTTCAGCGCATCAGCGGCTTTCTGGACGCGTCGGCCAGCGGGGAAGGGACGGAGGCGGTGTCGCCGTACGTGGTGGTTTCGGACGCGGGGTTCTCGCTGCTGGGATCGCAGAACCTCAAGATGCCGCAGCCGCGCAGCTACTTCTGCCAGGGCTCGTGGCTGGCCATCGGCTACAGCGTGGGCGCGGTGACGGGCGTCAAGGCGGCGCGGCCGGACAAGCGCGCCTTTGCCTTTGTGGGCGATGGATCGTTCCAGGAAACCTGCCAGGAGCTGAGCACGCACACGCGGCTGCGGCAGAACACCGTCGTGTGGGTGATGAACAACGACGACTTCTACGGCATCGAGCAGATGCTGGTGCATCCGTGCTTCTACGACCCGGCGTCCGGCGAGGCGCCCAGCTTCTACAACGAGCTGCATCCGTGGAAGTACAGCCGCCTGGCCGACGTCTTTTCCGCGCCGGGCACGCCCATGACGGGGTACGAGGTCGCCACGCACGCGGAACTGGATGAACTGCTGCGCGTGCTGGCGGATGAGGATGATGGCGTGAACCGCGGCCCGGTGCTGGTGCAGGTGCGCCTCGCCCGCACCGACTATCCGCGCGCCATCGGCTACGAGGTCGCCGATCACTGCCCGCCCGCCCCGCACTGAGGCGGGTCCTGATCGGTTGATGCTCACTGGGACGCCCCGCCACGAACCGCTGGCGAGGGATGGGCTGCGGGCGGCGGAATCGGGCGTGGCGGCGAGTATCTTGAGCGAATGAATCCGCCGCTCAAACAGCGGGAAGCCCCGACACCGGCCGCTGGCGCGTCCGGTTCGGGGCTTCGACCGCACGAGTCCACGGATCCCGGTGTGAATTCTCCCTCTCCGTGCGTCTGTTTGCACGGGGAGGGCCGGGGGAGGGGCCCGCGAGGTGCCGGACGCGCGCCGAACCTGTCGTCCGCACCGCCCGGCTCCCCCTCTCCCGCGGAGCGGGTGGAGGGGGCTGGGGGGAGGGGGCCTATCCGAATGCGCCTCGACCGGGCCGGCTGCATCAGAGTGTCGCCTGTCCCCGCGGATCGGCACCGCTCGTGTCCGGCCTCCCGCCCGGACATCGTCATAACTGATTTGCGGTGATCGACATAGCGGGCCCTCCGGGAGCGCAATGTCCGCATGTTTCTCCGAGTGACAAAATCCCGAATTTCCATCCAGCTGCAACGCCGGTCCGGAGCAGCCCGGAATGGACACTCGTTCCGCTTGCGGACGCCGAAAAATGCGCGAGATTGCTTGCGACCCGGCGACTCGCTTCGGGCCTCTCTTCTGCTTGATCCCCGCACCATCCGATGTCTCAGAAGCACCGCTACCTCGCCCGAAGTCTGGCGGAGGAAGCCGCGTTGCGCATGGTCGACCAGACCGGCCGCCACTACGTCATCTGGCGCACGGGCCACGACTGGCGCGTCGTTCGCCTGCACAGCTTTGCGGACCGCTGGCTACGCGCCACCCAGCCCGCCAAGGCCGCCACGCGCGTCCTGGCCACGCGCGAGCAGCGGGAGCGCCGCCGCCGTCCGCGCCTGCTGGCGCTCTTTCCGCAGCGCGAGCGCGACCGCTTTCGCGAGGTGGCCCACACGCGGTAACCATCGTGCGCAGGTAACAGAGACCGGGGGAAGACGCTGCATCGCGTCCTCCCCCGGTTTTTTGCTTCTCCGCCGCGCGTTGATCAAACGACAATGCCGAAATTGCCTGGAATCAGTGCCGGCGGCGAGGTATCCTGAGCGGATGAATCCGCCGCTCAAACAGCGGGAACCCCCGACTCGCGGCCGCTGTCGCGTCCACGATCGGGGCTTCAACTGCCTCATGCTGCGCGACCTGCACCACCGCCCGCTCCCGTGCTCAGGTCTCCCCCTCTCCCGCTTGCGGGAGAGGGGGCCGGGGGGTGAGGGCTGCCTGCGGCCGAGCCAAACCATCCGAAGCACACTGATCTTCCGTTCTCCCCTCTCCGTGCGTCTGTTTGCACGGGGAGGGGCCGGGGGAGGGGCCCCGAAGCCCGGATCGCACGCCGTGATCTCCGTGGAGCACCGAACCGGTGTGTCCCTGGCATCCATGATCACCTCCGCCACGCATCCACCCGCACCCCCCATCCCGCACCGAAACCCTCGCCCGTGCGGTCCGGGCATGCTAGATTGGCAGACTTCTGACCCGGAGCAAGCACCCGCACCCCGATGCACGCGATGGCCGAGGCACCCCTTCTGCGCACCCCGCTGCACGGCGAACACGCCGCGCTCAACGCCAAGCTCGTCCCGTTCGCGGGGTATGAGATGCCGGTGCAGTACCCCTCCGGCATCACGGCCGAGCACCACGCGGTGCGGCGCGCGGCGGGGCTGTTTGACGTGTCGCACATGGGCGAGTTCGACGTGCGTGGCGAGCGGGCGCTGGACTTCGTGCAGCACGTGTCCACCAACGACGCATCGAAGCTGGAAGTCGGCCAGGCGCAGTACAGCACCCTCCTCAACCACGAGGGCAAGCTGCTGGACGACCTGATCGTGTACCGCTATACCGACCGGTACATGCTCGTCGTCAACGGCGCCAACAAGGACAAGGACTGGCGCTGGGTGTCGCAGTTCGCCGATCAGTTCGGCGTGGAGCTCACGGACCGCACGGACGACATCGCGCTGCTGGCGCTGCAGGGCCCGCGCGCGCAGGAAATTCTGAGCCGGCTGACGGGCGCGGACCTGGACGCCATCCGCTACTACCGCTTCGCGGAGGGCGAGGTGGACGGGGTGCACGCCACCATCAGCCGCACCGGCTACACGGGCGAAGACGGCTTCGAGCTGTACGTGGCGGCGGCGGATGCGCCCCGGTTGTGGCGGCGCCTGCTGGAAGCGGGCGGCGAAGACGGCCTGCTTCCCGCCGGCCTGGGCTGCCGAGACTCGCTGCGGCTGGAGATGGGCTACGCCCTGTACGGCAACGACCTGGATGAGGATACGTCGCCGCTGGAAGCCGGCCTGGGCTGGGTGGTGAAGCCGGACAAGGGCGACTTCGTGGGCCGCGACTCCGTGCTCGCCGTCAAGGCGGAGGGGCCGAAGCGCAAGCTGGTCGGCTTCCGCCTCAAGGAGCGCGGCTTTCCGCGCCACGGCTACCCGGTGTCGGTGGATGGCGCTGAAGCGGGAATCGTGACCAGCGGCACCGTGAGCCCCACGCTGGGTGACGGAATCGGGATGGCGTACGTCCCCGCCGCCTCGGCCAAGCCGGGCACGGAGATCGGCATCGTGATCCGCGGCCAGGCGATCCCGGCGGAGGTCGTTCGCCCGCCGTTCCACAAGGAAGGCACGGTCCGCAAGGACTGAAGGAAAGTGCCCAGTGCGAAAAGTGCCCGGTGCCCAGTGCAGATCAGAAACGACGGGGGTTGAGTCGTCCATCTGGGCACTTGGGACTTGGCACTGGGCGCTTTCTTCTTCCATCCCTGAACCCCGCATACCGCACTGTCCCCGATCGTGGCGGAAGCCGTACTCATCACCACCGACGACCTGGAGCCCGCGGTCCGTCTGCGGGCCGCGTTCGAGGCGCAGCAGCTTCGCGTGGAGCTGCTGGCCCCGGGCGAGAGCCTGTCCGACGCGCTCGCCGAGCCGGTGCTGGTGGTGATCACCGGCGGGCTGCGGGAGCGGCGCGCCCGTGCGCTCATCACCGCGGCGCGCGAGCGGGGGCGGCTGCCGGTCATCGGTCTCACCGAGCCGACGGAGCCCACGGGGCGCGACATCTGCCGCCAGCTGGGGCTCAGCGAGTGCTTTCCCAAGCCGATCGAGGCGGATGAGGTCGCGCTTGTCGGAAAACGGCTGGTGCAGCGCGAGGAACTGCGGGAAATCACCGGCATCGTCGGCGACACCGAGGCGATGGAAGAGGTGCTGGAGCGCATCGTTCAGATTGCTCCGGTCAACTCCACCGCGCTGATCCTGGGGGAAAGCGGAACGGGCAAGGAACTGGTGGCGCGCGGCATTCACGCGCTGTCGCCGCGGCGGCACCGGCCGTTCATCGCCGTCAACGTGGCCGCGTTGCCGGACACGCTTCTGGAAAGCGAGCTGTTCGGCCACGAAAAGGGCTCGTTCACCGGCGCCACGGACCGCCGCAAGGGCTTTTTTGAGCTGGCCAACGGCGGCACCATCTTTCTGGACGAACTGGGCGAAATGCCTGCCGGCACGCAGACCAAGCTGCTGCGCGTGCTGGAGGAGCGGGAGTTTCGCCGGGTGGGCGGCGAGGAAAGCATCCGCGTGGACGTGCGCGTGGTTGCCGCCACCAACCGCGACCTGCGCGACCAAGTGCAGCTGGGCCACTTCCGGCGCGATCTGTATCACCGCCTGAACGTGCTGCGGATCGATCTGCCGCCCCTGCGCGCGCGGCGCGAGGACATTCAGCGGCTCATTGACCGGTTCATTCAGCAGTTCAGCGCGGAGCACGACCGTTCGTTCGTGGGGATCGATCCACAGGCGCTGCAGATTCTGATCGACTACGACTGGCCGGGAAACGTGCGCGAGCTGCGCAACCTGGTGGAAAGCATGGTGGTGCTGGCGCCCGGCCGCGTCATTCGCCCGGAAGACATTCCGGCGGACGTGCGCTACCGCCGCCGCGACTCGCTCCTTCCGGTTCCCGTCACCCCGCAGCCGCAGGTGAGCAGCGGCGCGGCCCAGCTGAACAGCGGCGCGTCGCAGCTGAACGGCGGAGGCAGCTTTCTTCCCGCGGCGCCGTCGCCGGAGATGGAGTTCATCCTGCGGACGCTGTTTGATCTGCGGGTGGACATGGAGGACCTGCGGCGGGAGTTCGAGGTGTACCGTTCCCGCCAGCACGAGGGCGGATCGATCCCTTCCGGCCCGCTGCCGTTCGGCGGCTACCAGCCCATTCCCATCGGCCTTCCCGTCGCGGTGGAAACCGTGCCGCACGAGCCCGAGCCGCCCCCGCGCGAGGAGGGCACGATCGTTTTCCGTCCGGGGATGACCATCACGCAGATGGAGCGCGAGGCGATTACGGCGGCGCTGCTGCACAGCCGCGGCAACCGGCGGCGCGCGGCGGAAATGCTGGGGATGGGGGAGCGGACGCTGTACCGGAAGTTGAAGGAGTACGGGATCGAGGAGTAGGGCGGGAGTAGGGAATAGGGAATAGGGAGTAGGGAATAGGGAGTAGGGAATAGAAATCGGAGCGGGGGCGGAGTTCGCGGGCGGCCCACCCGGGCTCGTACTACTCGCCCACCCTCCCCCAAAAAAGACTGGGGGAGGGTTGGGGAGGCGGATGCTTCGGTGCGTGGGGCGAAGTCTGGATCCCGCGGCGCGTGTCTGGAGCGAATGAATCCGCCGCTCAGACAGCGGGAACCCCCGACACCGGCCGCTTGCGCGTCCGGTTCGGGGCTTCAACTGCATCGAAACCGCGTGCGCGAGCCGAAGCCCGCCCCCGCGCCGAACGGCTCCCCCTCTCCCGCGGAGCGGGTGGAGGGGGTTGGGGCAGGGGGCCCCATCCGGCCGCTCGGTACCTTGTTGGGCGAGATGAGTTGCAGTTCTCCCCTCTCCGTGCGCAGTTTGCACGGGGAGGGGCCGGGGGAGGGGCCTGCGAGGCCGGGGACGCTCACCGAAGCCCGTCGCCCGCACCGACCCGCCGTTGCCGTGTGCTCCCTCTCCCACATCCGTTCGTGGGAGAGGGTCGTCGTGCGAAGCACGCGGGGTGAGGGCGTCCTGTTCGATGAACTCGCCGTCGGAGCGCTGGCTCCGGCGGTTCGCTTTTTGTGGATCGACCCAGACAGCCGGGGAGCCCGCGCCGCCGCCGCCGCGCCAAACCTCCTATTCCCTATTCCCCATTCCCTATTCCCTCGATGTTGGATCTTTTCGCCATCACCGCCCCCGGCCTGGAGCCGCTCGCCGCAGCCGAACTGCGGGCCCTGGGCATCGAGGGCGTGGTGGAGCCGGGCGGCGTGGCGTGGACCGGCCCCGCCGAGCAGATGCACGAGGCCAACCTGCGCCTGCGCACCGCCAGCCGCGTGGTGGTGCGCGCGGCCCGCTTCCGCGCGCGCACCTTCTTTGAGCTGGAGCGCCACGCCCGCAAGGTGCCCTGGGCCCGCTGGATCGCGCCCGGCGGGCAGGTGCGGCTGCGCGTCACCAGCCGCAAGTCCAAGCTGTACCATGAGGGCGCCATCGCGCAGCGGCTGCTGGACGCCATCGCCCGCGCGGTGGGGCAGGTGGAGGGGGGAACGGTGGCGGATGACGAGGCCGACGTCGCCGCGGACGCGCAGCTCTTCATCGTCCGTTTCGTGCGCGACTGGTGCGTGATCAGCGCGGACAGCTCGGGCGCGTTGCTGCACCTGCGCGGCTACCGGCAGGCGCTCGCCAAGGCGCCCCTGCGCGAAACGCTCGCCGCCGCCATGCTCCTGGGCAGCAGGTGGGATACGCGCACGCCACTCATCGATCCCATGTGCGGCTCGGGCACCATCGCCATCGAGGCGGCGCTGATGGCGCGCGGCATCGTTCCGGGGCTGGCGATGGCGTCTCGGGAGCCGCGAGCCTACGCCTTTTCCGCCTGGCCGGACTTTGACGCGGCCGCCTGGTCCGCCGCGGTGGACCGCGCGCGCGGCGAGATCCTGCCGTCTGCCCCGGCGCCCATCCTCGGCTCGGACCGCGACGCGGGCGGCATCCAAGCCTCCATCGCCAACGCGGAGCGCGCGGGCGTGGGTGTGGACATCGGCTTCAGCGTGCGCTCGCTGTCGGCAATCGAGCCGCCCGCTGAGGCGGGAATCATCCTCTGCAACCCGCCGTACGGCGTGCGCGTGGGCGAGCGCGAGCCGCTGCGGAACCTGTATGCCGTCATGGGGCGCACGCTGGTGGAGCGCGCGCCGGGCTACACCCTGGGCCTGCTTTCCGCCGACAAGCAGCTGGAGGGGCACGTGGGGCTGCCCTTTCGCGAAGTGTTCCGCACCAGCAACGGCGGCATCCCCGTCCACCTCGTCCTCGCGACGGCGGACTGAGAAACAACGGTCTCACGCAGAGCAGCAGAGGAGCAGAGAAAAGCGGTCCTCTGCTCCTCTGCTGCTCTGCGTGATGTTTGTCGTCTGGGTTCGAACCACAAAAAGGCCGGCTTCCGCGAACGGGGCCGGCCTTTCTCTTGTCGTTTACGTACGGGCGATTACTCGCGCTCCGGATCGCCCGGCTGGTACGGAAGCTGGTTCATCAGATGACGGACCACGCCGTCGATCTTGGACGTGCGCAGCCGGTCCGTGCGGATGGTGACCACCGCGGACGGGCCGTGGCGGTGGATGTCCACATGCACCGTGCCCTCCGCGCCGGACCAGGTGCGGCTGTGGTGGCCCTCGGCGCTCGCGGCCAGCTCGCCGCGCGTGGTGAGGATCTCGTCCGTCCGCGCCCAGATCTCGCTGGTGGACAGCGCCGTCAAACGCTCGTAATCCGACATCGCTCTCATTTCCTGTGCAATGGGGCACGTGCGCCCCGCGAAATCACGATCCCAGGATCTCCGCCCGCAGTTCCCCGAACGGCCGCGCGCCCACGATCCACCGCGCCTCATCCCCGGTTCCCGCCACCAGCGTGGGCGTGCCCGTCACCCCGGCGTTCACCGCGGCCTCCCGCTCGGCGTCGATGCGGCCGGATGCGGAGTCCACGTCCAGCACCACCTTGGTTTCCGTCAGGTCCAGCCCCAGCGCCACCGCCAGGTCCACCAGCACGTCGATGCGGCCGATGTCTCGCCCTTCCGCGAAGTACGCGCGAAAGATGGCCTCGCGCATCTGCGGCCCCACGCCCTTGTGCTCGGCGAACAGCGCGGCCTCGTGCGCCTTGCGCGTGCGGACCGGGACGGCCGGCGCGGCCAGCGGCAGATCCAGTTCCGCCGCCAGCGGCCGCAGCGCCTCCATCCACCCGGAGTCCACGGCCGGAAGCGGCGCAGGCGCGGGGTGCAACTCGTACGCAAGCCGCGTGACCTGCACCTCGCCGTCCCGCTCCATGCGCCGCACCTGCGCGTCCGTCACGTACGAAAACGGACACGCAAAGTCAGAAAACACCACCAGCGGCACAGCGGCCATGCAGGCTTTCCCGCGAATGGACGGCAATCAGAAGCGCCGGAATCTGCCCCGCCGCATCGTGCCCCGCAAGCCCGCGACGGCATGCATCAACTGACTAACTGCATCGCGTAGGCAGTCGCCTTCCATTCGCCGTCGGTCAGATCCAGCCGAACGAGCGCGGACGTCCCGCACAGGCCTCCGCAGAGCACGGTGTAGCTGGCGACCGCCGTCTTTCCGTCCGGCGTGAACGCCACGCGCGAAACAAGGGCGACACCCGCGGAGCCGGGGTGGCGCCGGCCGAACGCCTGCCATCTCTCCCCGTTGAGGGAATCGAGGCCGGCAGCGCTCATCATCTCCGTCCTGCTCCCGAGCGCGAACGCTTGCCGCAGCGGATAGTGCCGTTCGTTGAGCCGGTTGTACTCGTGGATGACGGATACCGGGAGCCGGAGCCTTGTCGCGATCGCCTCTGGGGTGTGAGTCCCGCGGAAATCTTCCAGTTTCTGCGTGCTGTCGCTGATCAGCAGATACGAGCGCTCCTCGTCGATGACTTCGGCGCGGAGCAGCGCGGAAAGCACCGCGTACTCGGCCGGACCCACCGCAGATGCGGAGGCTGGCGTGCTCGCGACGGTAGCCGAGCGTCCCACCGGCCCGGTCCGCGCCTCGCAGGCGCTCATCGACAGCGCCGCGGCCGCGAGGGCGAGCATGGGGCAAAGGCGTGGCATCGGTACGGTCCTGGGCAGCACGGGAGTCGATCCTCGGATTCATCAGTCATCGCGCAGCAGACCGGCTGTCCGCCGAAACCGCCGTCAGCTTACCCACGTCGTCGCGGAAGCCGTCACCTTCCACTCGCCGCGCACCCGGTCCATCCGCACGGTTGCGCCCTGGCCGCAGAGGAATCCGCAGGTCATTCCGTAGCTGGCGAGCGCGGTGCGTCCATCCGGCGTGAACACGACGCGCGAAACCCACGCGACTCCGGCGGCTTTGGGATGGCGCTCCGCGAACTTCTTCCAGCCCTCGTCCGCCATGGGACCTCGCGCAGTGTCGGTGGTCAGCGAATCTTCTTCGCCGCGGGTGATGAGCCGTGTGTCGCGTCCCAGCGCAAAGGCGGGGCGAAGCGGATGGCGGCGCGCATTGAGCCGCACCCACTTCCGCACGAACGACGCGGGCACACGCAGGCTCCGCGACGTCTGCCTCACGATGTCCTCGCCATCCTGAAAACGATCCGCGGCCGTGCTGTCGCGGATGAGCACGTAGGGCCGGTCCGGCTCCAGTACCTTTTCGCGCAGCAGCGCGGACGTCACCGCATATTCCGCCGAATCCGCCTCCTGCTCCCATGCCTCGCCGGCCGCACCCCGAGTCCCGCCCCGGCCGCACGCCGCAATGCAGGCGCTCGCGATCATGACGGCGGCGATGCGCGCGGCTCCACGAGCAGGCTGGATCATCGGAGTCACGCAGAGAGCGGCGCGGGTCGCCAGCCC